>NZ_SMME01000705.1:4787-5167 GCF_009711465.1 Parendozoicomonas verongulae
GGCTGCCATACCTTCTATTCTCTTGATAGTAATGGTTCGTAGAGTGAATCATGTTAAGAATCTATGAGAAACAGCGGTGGTTCTACGTGAGTTTTTTCTTCTTTATTTTCGGGTTTTGTGCAAACGCATTAGCCAAGGGTGAGTGTTCAATTGCGCTAGCTAGAAAGTATGGTGATGAACATGATTTTCTGGCAGCCTGCCGTGAAGGCAATGTAGATGCCGTGAAGTATTTTTTGGATCTTGAAGGATTTAATGTTAATAACCAGTTTATCAGTGGATTAAATGGTGGGCCCGTTCATAGCCTTTTTCCTGCAGCTCAAAATGGCCATGCCAAGGTAGTTCAGGTTTTGGTGAACGCAGGGGCAGACCTGAATAAAACA
>NZ_SMME01000705.1:5194-5855 GCF_009711465.1 Parendozoicomonas verongulae
AGCAGCCTGCCGTGAAGGTAATGTGCGAGCAGTGCAGTATTTTCTAGATAAAGACAACTTTGATGTTAACGAACAATTTATCAGTGGAGGGTCTGGCACATATATTCATGGCCTTTTTCTTGCGGCTCAAAATGGCCATGCCGAGGTGGTTCAGAGGTTAGTGAGCGCAGGGGCAAAGGTTAATAGAACATGGGATAGCGCAACGCCGTTGTTTCAAGCGGCTCAAAATGGCCATGCCGAGGTGGTTCAGATTTTAGTGAGCGCAGGGGCAGACCTGAATAAAACATGCAATGCTGCAACACCTTTGTTTCAAGCGGTTCAGAATAACCATACCGAGGTGGTTCAGGTTTTAGTGAATGCAGATGCAGAGCTGAATAAGACATGGAATAATGTAACGCCTTTGTATCAAGCGGCTCAAAATGGCCATGCCGAGATGGTTCAGATTTTAGTGAACGCAGGGGCAGACCTTAATACAATACGGAATGGCATAACGCCTTTGTTTCAAGCGACTCAAAATGGCCATGCCGAGGTGGTTCAGATTTTAGTGAGCGCAGGGGCAGACCTGAATAAAACATGCAATGCTATAACGCCTTTGTTTCAAGCGGCTCATGAGGGTCATGCCGAGGTGGTCCAGATTTTAGTGAACGCAGGGGCAGACCTG
>NZ_SMME01000185.1 GCF_009711465.1 Parendozoicomonas verongulae
CTCCTCCTCGGTATTACACCCTCAGTGCGCACCAAACCACCTACCGTATCCGTAGTCGGGATGTGATAGACCATTGGAATGAACGCCTGTCGGAACTCCCTTTGCAGCTTGAATGTCAGGACTGCCAACACAGTGAAATTCCTGTGCAGGACATGCTGCCCCACGCTAAAGGCCATTGGCTGGTCTGTGAGCTCTGTCAGCAGTTCAAACCGGGGGCTGGCCCGCTTGATGTGCGTCGCAGAATGTTTGAAAGCCATACTCAGAGCCAGTGCCAGTATTTCAGGGGGCAGGTAGCAGCGCCCCCTTTGACAGATGAATCAGTGACAGTTCTGCGTTTTAT
>NZ_SMME01000672.1:0-2769 GCF_009711465.1 Parendozoicomonas verongulae
CCCCCCCCCCAACAAGCTTGTCAGTGATTCCTGATCTGGCGCTTTCTGTCCCATGCAACGCGGAATGTTGTAGGTCAGTGCCGCCAGATTTTTGATAAACCTGAAGGTTGTATGATTAATTCCGGTGGACTGATATGTTCGGGTAAATCAATGTCCTAATGCACAACAGCAACAACAGTCATTGCCAAAATCGATTCCACAGATTTTTCCATCTCCTGAATAGGAATTTCTTTCCAGCCAGGATTCTTCGCTCTCATTGCTGCCAGAAACCCATGTGGGTGTGGCTCCGTAGTCTGTTACAGTTCTAGATTCATAACCATGAGTGAGAGTATCATACTGGGTTGTAAGTCTTGATCGGCGATGGTAGAAACCGCTTGTCCTGTCTAGCCATTCACTAGTTCGAGCACCATCAGGGCAACAGTAAGTCAGGCAACATTCATTTTCCATTGCACATTTGCGAATACATACACACATGCCTAAAACCAAGAAACCAGCGACTACACTGCCGACTACAATAACTGCAATTGTGCCTGAGTCAAGATGATCCTCAGAGCCATAAGATGCACTATCATTATCCGTGCTTCGCTTCCTTTTTACACACAGAGCCTTAGAATCAGAACAAGCCAATGCCGAGAGTGAGCCTCCAGAGAAAATTGTTTCCAAAACCGGCTTCCCACTTCGAAAACCAAGCTGATACTCCCTATCTGACTGTGTTCTTCTAACGTCTTCAGAAACAACCTCACCCAATCCATTAACCTGAGACACCTTGATCGCTGATCCAGCTTTACGAACTGCCACATAAGTCTGCTCGCCATCAGCCAGAACAGACACCAGCTCTTCACCAGCCGAACGAACAGGTTTCAAATCCACAACCCGTACAGGAGCAGCTGAATGGATGCTGTCCGGCTCTGACTGAGGGTAGATATAAACCCTGTTTTCCTTATCCGAAAAGGTATAGAGCGTATCATCATGGTAACGATACAAATCACCTCTTACCCATAAACCGGGTGCTGATCCACCATCAACACTTTCAAGGCTGTCTGTATCATTAAGGCTTAGCGTGGTAATCCGTGAGAAGCCCTCAAAGTTTTCAGGCCGGGACTGAACAACCAGCTTATCTTTCGCCAAAGTGAACCCCGTTACACGATCTCCTGTTGGCAGTGGAATAGACATATCATCCATTCCATCATCAGAAAAGCCTGTATCTGGCTGCATGTCTCCATCAATTTCACGGAATTTCTTAATCAGGATTTTGGGTTCAGCATTCTGTGTGGCTACTGCGCCCTCACCATCCATATCAAAATGAGGAATGGCAACAACCCCATGGTTGCGCATCATCTTGAAGGGAACGTTTTTTTTACCTTCTGTCTCACAGGATCCTGTTTCAACGGAATCACACTCTGGGCAGTCTGTCACAACTGGGATAGTGCTTGCTGATCGTTTGCTGGTCTGATGTCTGGCCTTGCCTTTTTCGGCTACAGGGTGCGTCTGCTCTTCTGAAGAGGTTTCCATTTCAAGACTTGCCCGTTTTCCCCAGTCTTCCCATTGCTTCCATTGCTCTGACTTATCCCATTTTTGCTCTCTTTCCTGAAGTTTGGCAGACCTGCGATGTTTGCCGGTCCCTCTGGGAGGATCGTTCTTCTGCAAGGCCGTGCTTCCGTGAACAGTGTCATACTGCCTTATGCTGGTGTGGGTATAACGATCAGGTATACGGGAAACTTCCTTTGGATGATGGCGGCTTCTTTGCCTCATGTCCGTGTGATTGCGCTGTTGTGGTTGCTGGCTCAACTGTTTGCACAAGGGCGAGTTCTTGAACCGTGTTGCAGCAGCCGTGCCGTTCACACTGTTGTTCCGTATGTAGCCCTGATGACCGTTTGTACTGGCATTGCAGAGGATGGAGGCTAACTGAACAGTGCGAACCGCAGGGCTTGCTGTGCTGTTGTAGGAGCCATTGAATCCAGCAGCTACCAGCTCTGAGAAAAACAGAGTCATGATAATAAGGAGCTTTATGAAAAGCCGGGATAAACCACCCAACAGACTGTCCTCATAACGAGAAATATACGACAGCGGACGAACTATAGGTGAGAATTATGCTTTTTCCTGTTCCTGCTCAAAAAGTGCCGGTAGCCCTGCTTACCGGAACTTTCGTGCAAAGTCTTTTCAGGCAGGACCAGCAGAGCCATCTGGTTACCGTTCATACCCACCAGCTGGTCGGTACTCAGGTTGGCCAGGGTGATGGAACCTGCGCATGTCCCCCTATCATCCAGTACTACTTATCCGATCTGGGCACTTTTGAAGTGTCTGTAAAAGGCAATAAAGCCAGAGAGATTCGGCCAGATAAAGCACTACTACTCGTCTTACGGACAGATTATTACTGGCACTTTCTTTTACTGGAACTTTCGCCCACACTTCCACTGTCACCCTCAAGAGCACTCTTAGCACGCTGGGCTTTTTTTCTACGTTCAGCTGGCGCGCTGGAGAAGCTTCCTGACTCACGATAGTTACGGCGATTGTTACTAAACCATGTCTGTACTTTTTTAACCGTTGTTCCAATTTCCTTTGCAAGCGCTTCTTGCTCTCCCTTTGTCGGATAGGGATTGTCCTTGTGATCAAGAAACCATCGTATACACACCCGCCTCATACGATCCCGTTCTGTTTCCAGCTTACTGAATACTCCGATTTCGGGCTGAATCTCTTTAAACAACTCAGGAAGCATACTCTCTGAACGCATATATGTGACTTCATACATCACAGACTCAGCCTCCTCAT
>NZ_SMME01000672.1:2779-3534 GCF_009711465.1 Parendozoicomonas verongulae
CGCTCTCAAAAATTCGTAATCAGCCAGAGTGTGAACCATATCCCCATGAATTTGGGCAAAACTCCTTAGCCAGTGCAATTGACACCCTACCCTGAACATGGCTTCTTCTTGCGGGCCGGTGTAAGTGATACGGGACGCACTTTCATGATCATAAGCCCACGGGCCATACCCAATATCGGAATGGCTCTGCTGACTCTGGGGAAACGCGTCCTGAAAGCTGTAAGTCGCTATTGGCATATCCTGAAATTGCTCAGACACCCTGGCACGGTCTAATGAGTAATGATTCTCCAGGTAGTCAATCATTCGTGTGTAAGTATCTGTCTCCGCCCGCTGCAACGAATCACACAACCAATAAAACTGTGTATACGTCTCCTCAGGGAGATTTAATCTGCAGGCCTGCTCATAAAGCCCGACAAAACTGCGCCATTCCAGCAATTGTTGCTTAAAGGCAAAGATATCCTTACCCCATTGCTCTCCCTGCCCGTGCTCCGGTTTTGATAGTGCCGGAAGACCCGACAAAGCCAGCTCCCGAGCATCCCGATCCTGCACAGTGACAGGTTGAGTGGCTGCAGGTTGAAGATTCTCACCGATACCCAAAGGGCTTAGCGTCGCAGAGGGGCCTCCCTCCGTTATTAGAGAGTATGCAGGAGGGGGTACACTGGATGGGCTGGATGGACTGGGTAGGTTGTACATGGCTACGGCCTCTCGGTTTTTTACTGTAACCTTTAGATAAATATTTGCATCCAAGGTTCAGT
>NZ_SMME01000860.1:0-794 GCF_009711465.1 Parendozoicomonas verongulae
GCTCGATCATAAAACCTCAACAGACCCTAGAGCTAGATGAGAATATTTTCATAAAAAAGAGGCAGAATGCGTAGAGCTTCCTAGACTCTATGTCCTTCTTTCAGAGGGGAAGTAGGGAAGTAAATATGAGTAAGTATCAGAGGCTGCTCTGTCAGTGTTGTCGCAATTATAAATTTGCGTTCACAGTCGTTCTTTTATGGCTTGCAGTAGCATTTCAGGCAGAGGCCATTAACTTTGAAAAAATGCGTGACTTTTTGTCATCTCAGGAAACACAGGATGAACTAATTGGTACCTGGATAGGTCAAGTAACAGTCAAACCGATTGACTTTAAAATACTCATGGAAAGCAGCCCGATCTTCGTAGAAAGAGTTCCTCCCAAAGAAAGGGATCGTCTTATTAAGTCACAAGTAGTGAGAGGGCTGGACTCTATACAGACGCTCAAGAGTATTCTTGAGAAAACGTTGGCATTGGGGGTTTCGTGTCTAGAAGATATGTATATGCAAATGCAGTACGGGCCTTTCAGGCCTGTTAGAGCGCTTATGTTCGAGGATTATGAAAACTGGTTGGGTCAACAGGCAAGTGCTCCCCCTACCGTTGCAGGGCAGGGAGGTTATCTTCCTCCACCAGTTTATACCGATGAGGTAAAATACTCAGATCCTTCTGCTGATGTATTTCCCCCTTCCCCCCAGGGGAATGCTGGTTACCAAGAAACTCCTGCTTACAATCCTGTTCATCAGGGGGATGCTGGTTACAATCCTGCTTATCAGGGGAATGCTGGCTACCAAGAAAAGCCT
>NZ_SMME01000860.1:804-62401 GCF_009711465.1 Parendozoicomonas verongulae
AAGTGCTGGTTACCAAGAAAAGCCTACTTACAATCCTGTTCACCAGGGGAATGCTGGCTACCAAGAAAAGCCTGTTTACAATCCTGCTCACCAGGGGAATGCTGGTTACCAAGGAAATCCTGCTTATCAGGGGTATCCTGCTCCTTCGCAGCATCCTACTTCTTTTGAAACTTATAGGGAGCCTCCAGTAGCGACTGACCCTCGATGGGAGGGTGTTCAGAGTCCTCCGGCTCCTGTTCCAGCTCCTCGCCGTACTATGACTACGGTATCGCAGCGGGATGGTGGTCATCAGGCCACTGTTCATGTTCAGATAAGTCAAGCACCAGCACCAGCACAGGCGGTTTCAGGAGGAGGTTTATTTGAGCATGGAATGAGTAGGATGATAGGGAAACTGAATCAGAGTGCGCAAAACAGACAGCGGCTACAGCAGCAGCTCGCGGGAGTTCAGGCCGGCATTGTCGATGACCTATCTTCCTACCGCCTTAAGCTGGCACCGGTTGCAAGTAGATTCTTTATTCAAGCAAATGAGCAGGCGAACTGGACTTTGATCGGGGCCGCCTGGCGTCATGTTGGAGGGTCGTACCGACAGTTTTACGAGTTGATGGAAGCATCAGGCAATGCTCGTCGTATGTACTTTCAGAGAAATTGTCCTGAGGACATGAAAACGAATGTACTGCTTAAGTATTTTGATCTGATCCACTCATCTGGTGTCGGGCCAACCGCTCCATCTGATCAAGCATTGTTGATGAATATACAGCAACAGGGCATTCATCTGGGCAGGCTGCAACAGATGGTAAAATCTGAGTACAAAGACAATACTGCCTTGTTGCAGGTTGATCAGTTCATCAAGAGTTTTTTTAACAAGCACGGGGCGAAGTTTGAAGGAGCTGTTGGAACTCCTATCAATGATGTAGTAAGTGTATTGACTTCGCTGGGCTTCGATTATAGCGATCAGGTTTACGACTTCAAAACACTACTCGATTATATAATGTTTGTAGGGCGGGCAGCTCCTTCACTATACGGTAAGCTGGTAGAGATGCTTGCAGACTCGACGCCCGCTTTTGATCCTAATGCTCCGGTAACTTTGGATACAATGTTCAAGGGGGCTGTACAAATTTCATCTGTTGAAATTCATGAAGAAGAAATGAAAAATAAATTTCTGGAGGAGTTGGCAACCTATGGAACAGACGAGGAAAAGTATGCCGTAATCTTTTATACCGGTGGAAGGTTGATGCCAAAGCAACAGTCTCAGACCCTTGGTGCAACTCAGAGCTTTGCAGGTGCTGGTTCTTCTTATACTGATACCCCTACCTTTCCTGATGGCTATCACTTTGCGAATATCTTTAGTGACCTACTCCAACAGGATGCCGTTGTGGATCAGATTTATAGCAATTGGCCGCGCATCGCCAGGCTCAGTGGCATAAGCGATTCTCAGGCGGATAACTGGCGAAGGGCTGCTACACAAGAAGGAGACTCGCTGGTTGCGCCAAGGAAGTTTTTGCAAGAGCTGAGAGACAAGCATGGAGATGCTGGAGCTGAAATCCAGCTCTACCGAGGCATCAAGCAGAGTGGACTCATGGGTGTTGTTAGTCGTATATGGACGAAAACTTAGTAAAACTTGATTGTTCTGGGACAGGGACGTCCTGAATATATAACCGGGTCAGGAACGCAACTTGACGCGGTTATACCACACTTCAGGCTCTACCAGCTGACCCTCGTTGTCCAACTGTGGGTAGTCAAGGTTACGGTCATCACAATAGCGTGCCAGTTCCGGGTAACCCCAGCGGAACAGTGTGTGTGCGTACTCTTTGTCGGGTATACGACTGATATCGTACAGCCCGACAGCCTGACGCTGGCGCTGGGCTTCCATCAGAATAATCGCGGCCGCAACCGACACATTGAACGACTGAACCATCCCTTGCATGGGGATAATAACATGCTCGTCTGCAAGCTCGGCAGCTGTTGTGCTGACGCCGCGTTTTTCTGAGCCCATCAGCAGGGCGCAGGGCTGGGTATAGTCAAGCTTGTGGTAAGGGCGAGCTTTCTCTGAGAAGTGAGCGGCGATGATTTTGAAGCCCTGTTTTTTCAGCTGTTCACCGGCTTCCACAATGTTATCGTGTTTCTCCACTTCCACCCAGCGGCTGCTGCCCATGGAGCGGCCACGGAGCTGACGATCCCGGAATTCCGGGTTACACAGATGGAAGCGAGGAATACCCACGGCATCACAGGTCCGAATAATAGCCGCAAGATTGTGAGGCTTGTGGACTTCATCAGCCAGCACTGTGAGGTCGGGCTGACGGCGTGCCAGAGTATTTTTGAGCTTCTGGAAGCGTTCCGGTGTCATTGCGGTTTTGGGAGTGTCCGTGAAAAAGCGGATTCTAACAGGGGAGTGTCTGCTTTTCAGGTGCGTGAACCACGATTGAGGGCGTTCTCAACCATAGTACTGATGACATTCAGCATGGTCAGACCTGCATGTTCAACGGCATCCGGCAACATACTGGTGGGCGTCATGCCCGGCATGGAGTTGGTTTCCAGAAATACCGGCTCACCACTTTCCGGCACGATGAAGTCTGCCCGGCTCAGATCCTGCAGCCCCAGCTCATTGTGAACTCGTACCGCCCACTCCTGGCAGTAGCGGTACTGGGATTCAGGAATGGGGGCGGGCAAGAGATGTTCGCTCAGGCCAGGAGTGTATTTGTGGTCGTAATCGAACCAGCTATTTCCAGACGTGCGTACTTCCAGTACCGGCAGTGCGGTGGGCATGGGGCGATCCAGTACAGAAACAGTGATTTCCCGGCCCTTTATAAACTCTTCTGCCATGACCCAGGGTTCTACATCAAAGGCGCGTTCAAAGGCTTCAACCAGTTCTTGTCGGGTTGCTGCAGCGCTGATAGCAATGGTTGAGCCTTGGGAGCGGGGTTTGATAACAACCGGCAACCCGAGGGATTGAATAGTGGTATCAGCCGCGTTATCAATGCCGCCTTTTTTGTGGAACAGACGGCTGCGGGCCAGACTGATGCCCATGGGGGCGATAATCTGTTTGGTGAAGTATTTATCCATTGTCACCGCGCTGGCTCGTACCCCTGAGCCAATATAGGGGATGCCCATAATATCCAGTAATCCTTGAATCGTACCGTCTTCCCCAAAAGGACCGTGGAGCAGGGGAAAAACCACGTCGGGGTTGATACGCTCCAGCTCCCTGGCCACGTGCTTATCCAGTTCAAGTACATGGAGGTGATCATAATGGCGCTCCATAAGCCCCTGGATACGCCCCGCCGACAGTCGGGACACAGCTGCTTCTGAAGAAGGGCCACCACAGAGAATGACAATAACCGGTTGATTGTCAGGCATCAGGATACTGCTCTTGGATTGCAAAGGTGAGAAATATAGACTCTAGTGCCTGTCCAGCAACTTTTCCCAGTGAATCATGCATACAGACTTTCAGCCTCAATCCGACCGCACCCCCGTTCATATCAGCTACGGGATTATGGCGGTGAGTGTGTTTACGGCTTTTCCCATGTTTATTGCCATTATTGTGTCCTGGCTGAATCGTGGGCGCTGTATTGATCCTCTGTTGATTGCCCACTATAACTGGCAGATTCGTACCTTCTGGGTCAATTTGATTGTGGGCATTATTGGCTTCTGCCTGATTTTTGTTGTGATTGGCTGGGTCATCCTTGCCATTAATCAGCTGTGGTTGATTTACCGAGTTGCCGCCGGCTGGTATTTTCTGGCCAATGATCGTATGCCTTGAATCCAGCCCCACTCAATTGCCAGAAGTTGTACTGCAAAAACTCTGAGTTTATATAAGGAATATACATGCAGATTCGCTTGGAACAACCGTCTGATATTGAAGCCATTCGCACACTGCAGTATGCAGCTTTTAAAAATCATCCACATCATGAGCCGGGTGCGGAACCTACAGAGCACTTGATTGTAGACAAACTGCGTGACGCTGGTGCCTTAACACTCTCATTGGTAGTAGAGGTTAATGGGGAACTGGTTGGTCATCTGGCATTCTCACCAGTCAATGTGGGTGAAAAGTCACAAGGCTGGTATGGGTTAGGGCCTGTAGGTGTGAAGCCCAGTGAGCAAAGCAGAAGTATTGGCAGTGCATTGATCAACGAAGCTCATAAGCGCATGAAAGAACTGGGGGCTCAGGGTTTAGTCGTTATGGGAGATCCCGCCTACTACCAACGTTTCGGTTATCAGCAGATGGAAGCGATAAATTTCCCAGGCATTCCTGCTGAATACTTTATGGCTCAACCTTTATCTGATGAAGTTCCGGCAGGGGATGTACAGTATCACGCAGCATTCTCTTAATATGCGCTAAAACCAGCACCAGGGATCTCAGGCCTCAGTCATGGCATCTATCGGCGTTAACGTCGCTGTTATTCTTCGCTGACTTTTCAGAATTTTTCTTATTATTCTGCGTCTAAACCGAGAGAATAACAGGCCAGTATGAAGCGGGGTATGGCGTGATTGAATTGAGTTCCATGGCACAGTGGGTGCAGCAGCAACAGGACTGGATAGCCTTCATTATCATGGCAGTGGCTTTTATGGAGTCGCTCGCTGTTGTTGGGCTGATTTTGCCGGGTGTGGTGATGCTATTCACTGCTGCCTCCCTTGTTGGCGGTGGGGCTCTGGATGTGTGGACTATGCTTCTGGCAGGTTTTGCAGGAGCTGTTCTGGGTGATGGTGTAAGTTTTATCGCAGGGCAGATTTTCCATAAACGTATTCGAGGCTGGTGGCCCTTCCACAATCATCCCCAATGGCTGGAGCAGGGTGAGCGTTTTTTTAAGCGTCATGGCGGCATCAGTATTGCGCTGGGACGTTTCGTGGGCCCCATTCGCCCGGTGATTCCCGTTGTAGCGGGAATGATGGGAATGCCTTCCCGCTATTTTTATCTTGTGAATATTCTTTCAGCGGCGCTGTGGGCACCGGCTTATCTGTTGCCGGGATACCTGGTGGGTGCATCAGTTTACTGGCAGGATCATTTCCCCTTTGAGATCGCAGCCATTCTGATAGCTCTTGCCATTTTGGCTGTTACTCTGGTTTACGGTTTTACGGCGCTGCAAAAGCGTGTGAAGAGTTATCGGTGTGCTTTGCTGACAGTGATACTTGCTTTCGGGGGGCTGTTTGCCCTGATAGCCATCGGGAACTTCACTTCGGGCGCGACTCTTATTAACAACTCTGTACAGACGTGGATACAGGCACGACATACAGGCTTGCTGGATCAGCTGTTTTTTGTGATCACCCAACTGGGTGAATTCTGGTTGCTTCTACCCATCGTTTTACTGGGAGGCTACTGGTTGTTTCGTGATAGTGGCTGGAAACCGGCAGCCGGCTTTTTGATGGTCGGGCTGGGCCTGGAAGCTGCGATTAAAGGGATGAAAATCTTTTTTGCCTGTGTGCGCCCTGAAACGGCCACGTCCGCCAGTTTCTCATTTCCCAGCGGACATACCACTTACGCCATGTTTATGGGAATGTGGGTGTGCTGGTATCTGGCTCGTTACCTTTCAAGCAAATACCAACCTTGCATCTGGGCACTGGGCTTGTTTACAGCCTTCGCAACAGCTGTGAGCCGGCTTTATCTGGGGGCGCACTGGACATTTGATGTGCTCAGTGGTGCTGCTCTTGGTAGCCTGAGTTTCTTTATCTGGCTGTTGATCGAGCATAGTTTCCCGACAGCTATAGACCCCCGTAATCTCTACTGGAGAGTGGGGCAGCTGGTGGTCGCTATACTCGCTATCGTGATCAGCTGACGGTGCCCGTGACCCGGTGAGCGAGATAACGCTCAAAAAAGCTGGGTAGTAAACGCGCAAACAAGCGGGCACGCCAGTCTACATTTGACACCACCAGCAGGCGTTTGCGCTTGCATGCGGCAAGGTACACTTCATCGGCAACATCTTTCGGTATAGTTGCTTTGCCAGTCATTTCCAGAGGATTGCTGGTGATTGCACCATCCGCCTGCAGAGCGTTTTTATGGATGTCCGTTGCCGTATATCCCGGGCACACCAGCATCACATGCACACCCTTTTCCCTCAGCTCGACCCGTAAACAATCAAACAAACCGTGCAGTGCATGTTTGCTGGCACTGTAAGCACTGCGATACCACAGCGGTGCAAAGCCGGACATGCTGCTCATGGTGATAATCTGCCCCTCACATTCTATCAGACTCTTTAAAGCCGATTGGGTACAGTGCAGGGCGCCGAAATAATTTACGTCCATGGTCTTGCGAAAAACAGATGCATCTGTGTCAGCAAAGCAGGAGTGATGGGTGATACCTGCGTTATTGATCAACACATCCACACTTCCCATGTCTTCGATAATATGTTGAAAACAGCGTTGAACCTGCTCCGCATTACTGACGTCACAGTGATAGCTTTCCGCCTGAATATGCCGGGAGGCCAGATGTTCGCCAAACGCCGCAAGCTGCTCACTGTTGATATCCAGCAACGCGATACGAGCGCCCCCTTCTCCAAACCGCAGGGCCAAAGCCCGACCAATCCCTCCGCAGGCTCCGGTAATCACAACTGTTTTATGGCGAAAGACAGGCATGGTGTAAGCCCTTTATTAAGTACGTTACTTGGAAAAGGTATATTTTTCCCTCTTGATTTGTCGAGGCCCAAAGCCCAGTTCGGTGAGGTATTTTACGTTGTCGTCTATCATGCCGGGGTTGCCGCACAGATACACCAGATCCTGCCCGGGAGTTGGGTTCAGCTCGGCGAGGCGGGTTTGCACATAGCCTTGGTGCTCACCGGCTTCTGGTTGCACCATGTTTTCCCGGCTGAGACAGGTTTCAAAGTGTACGTCTGCAGACGTTTGAGCCAGTCTCTGAAACTCATTCTGATAAAACAGATCAGCCCTTTGGCGTGCGCCCATCAGAATATGAATGGCTTTACCCTGCTTAGCGAGTGCGTTGAGCTGGGGAAGCATGGAGCGGTAAGGTGCAACACCTGTGCCCGTAGCAATAAGAATAAGACGGTCAGGCAGCTCTTTGGGGAGAGTCAGCACACCGAAAGGGCCTGTCATTTGAAAGGTTTCACCAACCTTTGCATTGGCAAAGCACTCACTGGCTGCACCGTTGGGTACTAATCCGATGGCGATATCCAGCAACCCTTCATCCCTCAGCTTTTCTGGGGAGCTGGCAATGCTGTAACTGCGCTTAAGGTTTTCACCTTTATGGGTAAACAACAGGGAGATAAACTGCCCGGCTTCAAACTCGGGAGGGGTATCCACACGAAACACCAACCCCAGTGTAGTGGAAGCAATGCAGGTGGATTCTATCAGCTCAAGGTTGAATACCGGTCTGGCCATTGGGTCACCCTCTGTCGATGCACTCCTACAGCATGGCATAATCCGCCAATGAACGTTATTCCTCCTGCCGTACAGGCTTTGTTAAAGGACAACCGGAATCTTGCCCTTGGGCTGGGTTTCTTCTCTGTTGCACCACTGCTGTTCAGCTCCTTTCTGGGGAGTTGGTTGTTGTTTAATATCAACGTGGTAAACCAGCTTGTGCCAGAGTATGGGCTGCTGTTTGTACTGGCTTCGAGCCTGACTATGGCAGCGGGTTTAACGCCCACAACCTTTGTCGCGCTGGTAACCGGTTTTTTCGTGGGCTGGACGGGAACAGTCGTGCTGGTGTTTGCTTATACACTGGCATCGGCACTGGGGTATGGTCTGGGCCGGATTCTGGATGGTGGTGACTTCCTGAAGAGTCTGATGCGCTTTCCTGTCGCCGCAAACCTTAGTGGTGATTTACGGCATAAGCCCATAGGAATGTTAATATTGGTGCGCCTTTCTCCAGCACTTCCTTTTTGTTTGATGAATCTTTTGCTAGCAGCTCTGAAAGTGAAGCTGCGGACATTCTTGCTGGCAGGGGCCGTTGGTATGCTGCCACGAACACTGTTCTCTTTATGGGTGGGCAACCAGTCGCGGGATTTGGTAACTTTGCTGAAAAACGGCGGTGGGCAGATGGAAACCACTGCTGTGATTGTTGGGAGTGTTTTTACCGTTGCTTTGCTGGTTTGGATGGTGACTAAGCGAGTGCGGCTCTATTTACAGCAGCAAACAATAAAATGACCAGTTTTGCAGACATCCCGCTCTTGATTTACAGGCAGGCTTTGAAAAGATAACACTGAGTCACTTTGTCTTGCATTCGGGGGAAGGAATATGCGCAGAGTTGTTTTTAATCAGAAGGGCGGGGTTGGTAAATCAAGTATCGTTTGCAACCTTGCCGCCATTTCTGCTTCCCAGGGGTATAAAACCCTGGTTGTAGACCTGGACCCTCAGGGAAATTCCAGCCAGTACCTGTTAGGGGATGAGATAAAGGAACTGCGCCATACGATTGCGGATTTTTTCGAGCAAAGTCTGTCGTTTAATATCTTTAACAAAGAGTCCGGTGATTTTGTACACGACACCTGTTTTGAAAACCTCTCAGTGATGCCCGCAAGCCAAAAGCTGGAAGAGCTGATTTTCAAACTGGAGAGCAAGCATAAAATCTACAAGTTGCGGGATGCACTGAAAGCTTTAAGCAAAGAGTTTGACCGTATTTATATTGATACGGCTCCGGCACTGAACTTCTACACCCGCTCGGCACTGATTGCCTGTCAGAGTGTTCTGATCCCCTTTGATTGTGATGCGTTCTCCCAGCAGGCGCTGATGGCGATTATGGGGGAGGTACACGAGCTGCGGGAAGATCATAACGAAGAGTTAGAAGTGGAAGGAGTGATTGTGAATCAGTTTCAGCCTCAAGCAAAACTGCCCACCCAACTGATTGAGGAGCTGAAAGATGAAGGCTACCCTGTGCTGCCGGTGTACCTCAGTCAGTCTGTGAAAATGCGGGAATCTCACCATGCCGCCACGCCACTGGTGTTTATGGCTCCAAATCATAAACTGACTCAGCAGTATCTGGAGCTGCACGAACATTTGGAAGAGTCTCTTGTAGATGCCTAAAGCTCTCTAAAAAAACGGCAGATATCTGAATGTTAGGATCTGCCGTTTTTTGTGTTTTATGAAGCAGAATTATTTGCAGCGTACCGGACGCATATTGCCGTCTTCATCCTGATCAAACACCTGCACAATACCGGTGCCAGCACCTGCGCCCGCCCCTGTATTGTTAGAGGTATCCCAAACACCTGCCATACCCATAGACACCACAAAGCTACGGCCATCTACACACACAGACATCACGCGGATGGTTTCCTGATAGGTGTTGTCCAGTGGGTTACTGTGAAGGGTTGACCAGTTAGTTGCAACGGATTCGCCCTTACCAAAACGAGTGGATTTGCTCTCACCCAGAGTGATGTTTGATGCCATAGCCTGTGTCGTCAAGCCTAAACCCGCAATCAGCCCCAGTGCTTTCCATATTGTTTTCATCGCTCACAACTCCCTGTTGTGCAGTTTCCGTCATTTAGAGTAACGGCTGAAAAACAGGTATCATAAGCAGGATATGGTCTGCCTGGTGGTAACCGGCAAAGTCTGTGAAAAATGCCAGTAGCCGTGAGGACTGGGAAAACTCAAGAATGAGATTTTCCGATGGATGTGGGATGGAGATATAGAACCGGTTTTTGTAGGGGATGGCCTTGAAAGCCAGCTTTATCTGCTCGGCTTCACCAAACCGGGTTTTGGGAAACCTGGCTATGAAAGAGAGGGCAAAAACCTCATTCTCTGGTAAATTTTCCAGATCGTCTGCAAAGCTCTCTGCGAAAGAGTCTTTGTGGATGGTGACCGGCTCTTCCAGCCCGTGAATCCAATTTTCCTGAAGTAAAATGCCTAAGGCCGACATTTTGGGATAAACCACCTGTCCCCCATGTTCCATAGCCAGATTAAAGAGAATTTTTGAGCGGGCTTCTGCCACCCAGCCACTTACGGTTTTCAGTTTTTGGGCAATCTCTCGCAGTTCTTCCTGTTCAGAGGCCATCATTGCTTCTGCGCGCCCCAGATTCTGCTTCATGGTATTAAACGCTGATTGGGTAATGAGCTGGCTTGCGGCGAAGTGCGTGATGTTAATAGCAATGCCAGCACTAATCAGTGCCGGGTTGAATGTTGCTATCCCAGCAGATGTGAAAATGACACCCAGAGCAATGGATGTGACTATTGCTCCCTGAGTGGTGGCCTCCAGGGATTCAAGATCTCTTTCCTGAGCCTGTTTCAGTTCACGGGATTTGTCGTAAAGTTGCTCTGCATAATCCTTGGCTATAAGGCATGGAAGCCTGGAACACCTCATATGACGTATCTGGTGAATCAGGGTTCGGATATGCTCTTGATTGCCCATATAAAGCGCCTGTTTATCCTGTGGCCAGTTATCAAACTCTACGGGCTGATGGCTGGCATCCCAGTTGTTAATAAGAGGGCGCCCTTTAATGGTATCCCGGGCACTGGATACTTTGACAATAATGGGCTTGTTTGCTCGCTGCTCAAGAGCAGCGCTTTCGGTAGAATGCGGGATGGCAAAGCTCTGCGGTACAGGTTGTACAAGAGTAACAAGTGCGGCAATAAGCAGGCGTTTTTTTAAGGCTCTCACAGGACAAGAGGGCGGTTTTTCTAAAAGGCAATTCAGCATATTCTCTCCAGGTTTCACGCGGCCATCAGCCTGCTATTACGGGAAAGCAGGCTGGGTGCGTTTTAGACCGAAGAGCAAGCTGGGAGTTTTTGCCAAATTGCTGAAAATTGTTACCTACAGTGAAGGGTTCTATCTTGGCCGAACAAACCGTGTTGCCGTGGCGGTGAGAGGGTTTTCGGGCCAGTAGTGTTTGGGATAGCGGCCTTTGAGGTCCTTCTTCACATCCTGGTAGGTGTTGCTCCAGAAACTGTGCAAATCGCGGGTTTTCTGAACCGGACGGCGAGCCGGTGACAGCAGCTCTACTGTCAGGGGAATCTTGCTGTAAGCTAGCAATGGAGTGTCCAGCAGGCCGAACAGTTCCTGCAGTTTCACGCCGAGAGTGGGTTCTTCCGGTTTGCTGTAATCAATGCGAATGTGAGAGCCACTGGGCACCTCCAGCTTTTCAGGGGCTTCCTTGTCCAGCTCTTTCATACGCGACCAGTCCAGCGCAGCCTTGAGGCATTCACTCAGGTTGAGTTTTTTGAAGTGCTCAAAGCGGTTCATACCGGTAAGGAATGGCTCCAGCCAGTTTTCGAGGTTTGCCAGTAGTGCCGCATCGGAAAAATCAGGCCAGGATGTATCTACCGTCCTCAGACAGCGAATACGGTTGCGCAGGGTTTCACTCTCTTTATCCCACGGCAGAACCTGCAACCCCTCGCTGCGAATGCCTTCCAGCAAGCCTTTAGAAAGAATGTCCGGGCTGATGTTCTTGATCGGTTGGCTTTGCAGAGTGAGAGCACCCAGCCTTTCAGTCTGGTTTGCGATAACCGCTTTGGCTTTCTTATCCCAGCCGATGTCGTCAGTGGCTTCAATCTGGTCGGCAAACAGCTCCTCGATAGTTTCCAGGCGAATCTCTGTAGCCAGGAAAACACTGGCTTCCCGCTGGTTGCTGTGGCCGCCCAAGGAAGGAATTACCAAAAAATCATTGGCACACAAAGGTTCCTGATTACGGAAGGCAACACCCTGACCGCTACTCAGCAGATAGCGTCCATCCTGCCCACGGCGCTTGGCAACACGGTCGGGATAAGCGCTGGCTAGCAGCAGGGCGATATCATCTGCGCTGTAGTCCGTGCGTCTGGGTTTACCAAGACGCTGGCTCCACTGGGAGGCAACCTGACGCAGACGTGCGGCAACGGGCTTTGGCACAAAACACCCCGGAACCTGCTGGCCTTCAAGAATCGCCAGTCGCAGGCCAACATCCGCGCCCGCATCTCGCGCTCCGGCAAGAGGATCGCGCTCACTTAGCAGTACGCAGAGCTGTACACCCAGCCATTCCAGTTTGTGCTCCCGCGCCACAATCATCATATGAGCGAGGCGCGGATGAAGCCCCAGCTTGCCCATTTGCTCACCGTGGCGGGTGATTTGCGGGCGACCATGGCTGGTTTTCACTGCTCCCAGCCGTTCAAGAAGGCTTACTGCCTGTGCAATAGAAGGGGCGGGCGGCAGAGTCAGCCAATCCAGTTCATTTGTATCGCTCACTCCCCATGCCAGAAGTTCCAAGGTGAGCGGTGCCAAATCTGCCGCTTCAATTTCGGGCCGAGTATGGGGAATAAGCTGTTGGTGCTCAGACTCCGTCCAGAGTCGGTAGCAATGCCCCGGAGCCAAACGGCCAGCTCGACCTGCCCGTTGTTCGGCACTGGCTTTGGATACGCGAATGGTATCAAGGCGAGACATGCCCGAACGAGGATCAAAACGCGGAACCCGCATCAATCCCGCATCCACAACGCAGTGAACCCCTTCAATGGTCAAACTGGATTCCGCGATAGAGGTGGCGAGCACCACCTTTCGCAAACCTTCGGGGGCTGGTTGGATAGCTTGATCCTGCGCCTTTTTATCCAGATCACCAAACAATGTATGAACAGTGACGCTTGTCGGAAGCGTGCCCTCCAGCGTCTCCGCCATCTGACGAATTTCACCGGTGCCGGGCAGGAACACCAAAACACTGCCTTCGTGATTATTCACAGCTTTACGTACAGTGGACGCACACTGGGCAATTAACTCCCGACGATTATCTTTGGGAACCGGCTTATCGCGATATACACAGGTTACGGGGTAGCTGCGCCCTTCACTCTGCACAACCGGGCAATCCAGAAAGGCTGACATTTCCTCGGTGGCCAGGGTTGCAGACATCACCAGAATTTTCAGAGGATTGTCGTCTTCCCGATAACCAGCCTGACTTTGCAGCGCAAGAGCCAAACCCAGATCAGCCTGCAGGCTGCGCTCATGGAATTCATCGAATATCACAATACCAACACCTTCCAGTGCAGGATCAGATTGCAGCATACGGGTGAGAACCCCTTCGGTTACAACTTCAATACGAGTGTTTTTGCCCACCCGAGTATCCAGCTGCATACGCCAGCCAACGGTGTCGCCTACCTTTTCCCCCAGTAGCTCGGCCATGCGACGCGCGACGGAGCGCGCTGCCAGTTTTCGTGGTTCCAGCAGCAGGATTTTCTTGCCGTTGAGAAACTCTGCGTTAAGAAGATCGAGGGGGACCAGCGTTGTCTTACCTGCTCCTGGGGGCGCTTGCAGTAATACTCGATCATTTTGTGTCAGTGCAACGCGTAGCTCTGGCAGGATGATAGAAACAGGAAGGTTGTCTGGAGGTATAGGCATTAAATGTTAAACACTTTAGAACGGCGGCTGGTTAGCTACATTCTAAGCGATAGCTATGGCATTGATCATCCGGTAAGAGGGGATTGAAGGAGTGATGACCATGATGTTAGTCAATTCATAGCTCCCCAGCGTTATCCTTGAGCGTTTCCATCAGAGATGAGAGTGGGATACCTATGAATAGTGGCAAAGAGCATAGTGCTTCACATGACGACGATAAAGGGAAGGAGCTTGCGAGAAAACCTCTTCGATTTAAACAGCCCGGCCCATTGGTAGAATCATGCTCACTGTGCGGAGATGAAAAAGAAGTGTTTGTGCCCAGTAAGAGCAATAAATATTTGCCAGAAGACAGAGTGATGGCGATTTGTTCGAATAAGCATTATCTGGATTATAAATGCGCTCTTGAGTATCTCGATAGAGAAACCACGAGAGAGGTGCGTGCAGTCCAGATTGAATGTGTTGGGTGCAGCGATCTCTTGAGCAAGAAAACCGTTACCTCTCTTGTTGGTGCTATGGGCCCTTTGATTATGGCTCGGCTACCGGCTAACGCTGAGTTCTTGGCAAGGGAAAAAACTACATTATGCCCGGGAAGTAAGGATGGAAAAAAATGCACATACGGTTTTGAACGTGACGGGAGCGCTGTTGGCAAACTGTATACAATGAAATGCCCGGAGTGCATGACCGTCTTTTGTCTTGGCTGCTGCTCAATTCCACCCCACGAGGAAAAAGAGTGCGCCCAGGCAGATTATTTCAAAATTACAGATATAGGCTTGCCCATCGACGATAAAGTACGTATAGCTGATAACAAAGCGGTCATCTGTCAATGCGGTGTTGTGATTGAGCGCGACGGTGGATGTACTCATATGACCCATGCCGTTGAAGGGTGCGGGGTCAACTTTTGTTATCTGTGTAAAGGCCTTTGGAATAGCGGTATGTGCGATTGCAGTACAATTGTGGATTGCGTGAAGTGTGAACAGCGGGCAGTGAGGATCCATGTGGGAACCGAGCATTTTGTTTGCAGAGGCAATACCGTTCATGAGTTCTGTGATGCCTGTAAGAAGCCCTGGGATAAACATCATGAGGACTCCCGAGGTTGCCCACCATTAGCACAGGCAACAAGTGTTGCAGGGCCATCCCGTTTTTCGATCTAGCCAAATAAGTCATCCTGCTGAATATTCTCAGCAGGAAATGGGGGGAGAGGCGGCAGAGCAATCTGCTTTGCAAGCTGTTGATAAAATGTGCGCGCCTGAATAGGGGCTTGAAGGTTATCCGGCGTGTGAATAAAAACAATGGGTTCTTTCCCTTCCTCCAGCCATTGGGCCACTTTTTTCAGCCATGGCTGCCAGTAAACAGCATTCTGCTCTTCTTCCATTCGGCCAATAAAACGCACCATGGGCCTTGAGCCTGTAGCTATGGCGTGAACAGGTAAGCGGGGCTTTTTCTGCTGGGCATCAATCATCGCTTCGCTGTCTGCTGGCGCGGAAAACAAGGCGCGGCTGTCGAGGCTCGTACGGTCGATTCCCCGCTCTGCCAACATACGGTTGAGCTGCTTTTCTTCTTCACCTTTTTCAAAAAAAACAGGGCTGCGCACTTCCAGTGAAAAAGTGTGCTGTGAAGGAAGGCCATCAAGAAATCGGGCCAGTGCTGGAAGGCAGGTGCCGCCCATATTAGCTGGCAGCTGGAGCATCAAAGGGCCGATATGCTCCTCAAGGGGTTCTATACGACGGAAGAATTTTGTTAGCTCTGCAGACTCTGAATCCAGAGTGCCTCTGTGGGTGATGTTCTGTGGCAGTTTGAAACAGAACTCAAAGCCGGGAGTGGCCTCCTCTTTCCACTTTGAAACAGTTTCTTCCTTAGGTAGAGCGTAGAACGTGGTGTTCCCTTCTACGGCATTGAATACGCTGCTGTATTGTCGAAGGGTATGCCTGCCTTCTTCATCCTGACTGAACAGTTGGCCACGCCATTGCGCCGTAGACCACTGGGCAAGCCCGAGAGATAACTTCATAGACTGCTTTCTTTATAAAACTGTACTCATACGGCGGCTGCCACCTTTTCCGACGCTGTCTGACTTTCAGCTTTTACAGCCTGTTGCTCCTGATAATCTGCCAGCATACTGGCCGCCTGTTTATCCAGAGTCAGGATGATACGCTTGCTGCGAGACGTCAGTAAACCATGTCCTGCCAGCAGCGGGATGGCTGCCAGAAGTCCCGCGGCTGTGGTCACCAGTGCCTGTGCGATATCGGAGGCCATTAACTGCTCCCTGCCAGCAGCAAAGTTCAGAGTCTGGAAGGTAGCGATCATGCCAGCGATGGTTCCGAGTAAACCCAGCATAGGGACAAGGATGGCAATCAGGCGCACGAGGCTGTGGCCACGTTCCAGTTTGGGAATCTCCACCATAAGAGCCTCTTTAAGGCGCAGCTCCTTTGAGCTGTTGCTGGCGGTTTTCCACATCATCAAAATGCGTCCAAGGGCATTGTCCTCTGTCAGTGTTTCAAGGTTGGCCTGTTGATGGTAGATGCGCAGAGCTTCGCCGTTCAGGTAGCTTAGGCGTTTCAAGGTAACGAACATGCCACCCATGGCCAGAAGAAGAATGAGCCAGGCTATAGTGCCGCCGTTGTTTATCTGGTCGAACACCGTAGGTTCAGAGGCCATACGCTGGAGAATCTGACCGTGCTCAGGGTCGATAGCCATGGCATCGCCACGGCTTCCACGAAACCCTGCAGCGTATATGCGAGTAAGCATATCAGGTTGGCGCGGAGCGGTCAGCAGGCGGTCACGGCCTGGTTGATAGACCAGGAAGTTACCATGGTTATTAACAGCGAAGGGACCGGCGAAGGTGACGGTTTGCACCAGCTCCGAACCGTTCGGCTGCACAACCGAAACTTCCGCCGGGCCTGCCAGACCGGTATCCAGCACCAGACTTTGCAACTCGGCAATGGCACTGAGCAGCTTTTCAGGGGAAGGCAGTTCCTGCTGGCGGCTGATGTCGTGAAACTGTTGCAATCTTCCCGGGGACAGTGCGGTGACGGGCAGGGTGCGAGCCAGCTCATACACTGAGAGAAATTCCTGATTCAGGCTGTTTAGGAAATGGCCCCGATTAGCGAGCTGGGACTCTTTTTGTTCTTCCAGTTGCTGAATCCGGCGGGTGTTATTGCTTTGCTCGCTGCGCAGGTTTTGATTCTGGTCTTCAAGGGTTTTTAGCTGTTGTTCCAGTTTATCCAGCTTTTGTTCCTGCAGATTGCGTTCTGATAAAAACCGCTGTTCTCGGACCTGACTGCTTTCTTGTGCAAAACCATGGCCTGCTATCAGGGAGACAGATAGTGCAGCAATAAGCTGCAAACGTGTGATGTTACGCATCAGTGGTGCTCTCCCTCGGTGACTGCAATATCCGGCACTGGCAGGTAGAGCCAGTCGGTTTTTCGCTCTCCCCGTGCAATATCCCGAGCGCGGATAAGTTCGCGAATCTGGGAGTGGGAGAGAGGCTGCCAGTCGCCGTAGTGGGAGAGGTACATGGCGGCGTCTTTACCATCCGGGGTGAGGTAGTACAGGGCAACACGGCCGAGGCGTACAAACTCCACCTGCTGGCCATTGGGCAGTTGTCCATCCCATGCTGCCAGACGGGAACCGTTAACCAGCTCATTGCTCCAGAGCTTCAGGCTGCTTAGAAAACGCTGGGTACTTTCCGGGTTATCAAGGTTTTCCTCTGGCACAGTGCTTGTCTGAAAGGGGAACTGTTTGTCTAGAGGCACGAGGTTCTGCTGGAGTTGATCGCTGAACATATCCAACTGGCTTAAAAGCCTGCGTGCATCGTCTATTTCCTGTTTTTCCTGCGCAATAGCGCGCTCCTGACGGCCAATGTTTTGCTCAATAAGCAGGTTTTCCTGACTCAGAGCCTGAATGCGGGCTTCCAGTTCCCGGAACTTTGACAGCATGGCACGGGTTTTATCGTCCAGCTGGCTGATGGTGGCCCGGGTGCTCATTTCAGATGAACGAGGAGCTATTGAAGCTGTATCACCATGAGTGGTTTCTGTCAGGACCATGACAACAAGTACCAGCGAGACAAAAACCGGTGAGAATCTCAGGGTAGAATGTTTATTCATTGGCTTTTTATTATTGATTACTCTGAATCGCATTATCCAAAGGCAGAGATGGGCTGGCAAATTTATCAGTGCGATATTTGTTGATCTGGATCAATAGGTATAAGCCGGGCGGGAATGTGCAAAAGGCCACCAGGTGATGGCCTTTTTCTGTTCTTTTAAGGCTCTTCGAAATAATTCCTCACCAAACGTGCCACCGCGCTCCGCCAGGGGCGAGGCATAATGCCGAAGGTGTTTCTCAGGTTACGGCCATCAAGGCAAGCGTTAATGGCTTTTTCACTCTCATCTTCATGCAGGCGTTCGTTAGGAATATCTTGAAACTGGGATGCTTCCGCGAAAATGACTTCGGCCAGGGTGAATTCGTCGGTGGGCTCTGCAGCACTGTAATGGTATGTGCCCCAGCATTCAGTGTTACAACCAATCTGTTGGGTAATGGCGAGCAGAACCCTGGCTACATCTTCGGCTGTAGTTGGGCAGCCTCTGTGGTTAATGTGGGTTTGCAGGGCGCGCTCGGCTTCAGGATAACTGAAGTTGTCTAGCAACTTGGTGGCCCGGTTACGGCCAAGGTGGCTGATAATCCAGGACAGGCGCAGGATGATATGTCTTGGGCAGCGTTGGTGAATCTGTTGCTCCCCCTGCCAGAAGCTGTTCCCGAGTACACCTTCCGGATTTGGAGTGTCCTTCTCGGTATAAGCGTCGACTTTGCTGCCGTCAAACACTCTCCATGAGGAAATCTGCACCAGAGCAGCCCCCACTTTGTGGCAGGTGTCTGCGAGGTTGGAAACGGCATCACGGTTATAGCTGAAGCATCGGGAGGGTTCTTTCTGGGCTTTACCCGCTGCTCGATAGCCTGCGGTATTCACAACAACGTCAGGTTGCCACTTCTCGATGAGTCTGGCGACATTGCGGTGATCTTCAATATCCAGCTCATGGCGAGCTGGAGCCCGAAAGGAGATCTGGTGACTTTCCAGTAGTCTGCAGAGTTCCTGGCCAATCTGGCCGCTTCCTCCAATGATAAGAACTTCCATGGAGTACCTGACGTTACGTATCAATAATTTCAGATCATATCAGAAGAATACGCTCTGAGAATAAGTCATGGGCTGGTTTGGGAAGTGTTTTTAAACGAAGTCTTTCGGTTAGTGCTTATTTTGAATTCGGTAAATCTCGAGTAATTTTAACTGTTATGTCCCTAGCATAGAAGATGAGAGTTGCGCGTGACTTTTTCGATACGGCAAAAAATCATCTTTTTCACGGTGATACCGGTTACGCTTGTATACAACATTATTTTTATCCTGTCCCTCAATCAGAATGTTGCCAGTGAGACGCGCTATATCGAGACTCAGTTGGTGGACTCTGTCGCCGCAAAAGCTGATCGCATTAATGCTATTTTCCAAAATGCGATACTCCTCTCAGATATGGCCAAGGTGTTGCTGACAACAGCGCCGGAAAGTCTCCCTTATAACAGCTCCTGGAAAGAGCGCCTGTTACCGCTGAAAACGGTTCTTCATGACGTTTCCCATTACCCGCAGGTTGCCATTATCCGCAAGCAGGAAGGGGATGGTGCCCGGGTAGATTATGTGCCTGAAGAAGCCTTTCCTTCTCTTAATCGTGCCTGGGTGGGGAGTTGGCGTCGTGAAGGCAAACTTATGGGCTGGTCAGTATTGATGGACTCCCATAATAAACCTATGGGCTTTGTATACAGTCAGCTCTTTTCCATTGACATGGCAGGTGAGCCTGATGCGGATGGCGTTATCCTGACCTACCTCCCTGTCAGTGCTATCCGTGACACCTGGGACGTACCGTCTTCAATAAACCCTCGGCGCATGTTGATAACCCGTGAGGGGCAGATTGTCTATTACTCCCCCAACTCATTCCAACCCGGGAATGCCCAGACAGAAGAAGAAATGCGCTCGGAAATGACCGAGGCCCTCCGGCTTTTTGTGCCGGGTGGCACGCCTATGACTTCTTACTTCCACAACGGTGAAGAGCGGTTGATCTTTCATAAGGAAGTGCCGGTTACCGGATGGTATCTCACAGGCGTTGTGAATAAGTCAGACCTGATGGCTGAAGTGCGTTCTTCCATCTGGGTACAGGCAGCGATGATGATTGTTTCACTGGGCGGATTGCTGTTTTGTTCATGGTTTTTAGCGGGGCGCATTGTGCGGCCTTTGCGTCAGTTGGATCAGGCGATTTCACGGGTGTCTGATGGCCATCTCGACACCGAAATTGATATTTCCAGTGAAGACGAGTCTGGTCGTCTGGCACGGCGCTTCTCGGCCATGCTGCAACAGTTGCAGCTGCGGGAAAAACTGGAGCATGAAGCCCGTACCACAGCCTTCGATCACATCGTGCAGGGCATGACGGGTGACTTCTTTTACTTCCGCCATGATCTTGATGGTAACGTCACTTTTGCAAGCCCTTCTATTGAGCACATTCTGGGTGTGAGTGTTGAGGATTTTTATGGACACTTCACCAAGTACTACACGTCCTCACCCCAAAATGAAATTGGTCTGGCATCTACTGGCAAGGTGATTCACGGAGAGTCCTCAGGTATTTATGAAGTGGAAATGCACGACGGCCAGGGGCGAGTGCATTTTGTTGAAATTGTGAAGGTGCCAGCCTACGACTTTGAAGGCAAAATCTGCGGTATCGAAGGCATGGGCAGGGATGTCACCAAGCGAGTCAGCGATGTGGCACGCTTCCGTGGCCTGCTTGAGTCTGCCCCTGATGCCATGGTGATTACTGATGTAGACGGCCTGATTACCATGGTCAATGTCAGAACTGAACTGCTGTTGGGTTTCCAGCGTGCATCATTGATTGGGCGTCCGGTAGCAGAGCTGTTCCCAGATAGTGAAGGTGTGCGTTTCCCGCTTATCCATGCCACACCTGAGCAGAGAAAAACCCTGCGCATTCGCTCCGGCCTTGAATTGCAGGCGCGTAAACGCAATGGTCGAACAATCCCTGTAGAAATTACACTGAATCCCATCGAAACGCCGGAAGGTGTACAGATCTCTATCTTTATGCGTGATGTCAGCGATCGCTATATGGCTGAACAGGCACTGCGGGCCAGTGAAGAGCGTTATCGCCATATGATTGAAGCTCTCCAGCAGGAATATATTTTCTATTCTCAGCGGGTGGATGGTTCATTCGTGTATGTGACAGATTCGGTTGAATGGATTCTGGGGTACACACCTCTCGAGTTTACTGATAACTGGTACAGCTATCTGGCATCCGATGATGATCGTGCCCGTGCGAACCGAGTGCATCGTATGGTTCGAGAGGGACAAACCCACTCCAGCTATGAGCTGGAGGTGGTGAGGGCGGATGGCAGTATCAGCGTCATTGAAGTGCTGGATACTCCTGTATTTAATGACAATGGGCAGGTGACGATGATCGAAGGGCTGGCGCGGGACAGAACCCATGAGCGCGCCGCCGCCGTCAATCTCGCAGAAGCCAAGGATGCAGCCGAAGCCGCCAGCCAGGCGAAAACCATGTTCCTGTCGAATATGAGCCACGAGCTGCGCACACCTCTTAACGGTGTTCTGGGCTATGTGCAACTGTTGCTGTCGGGCCCGGATGTGTCATCTCAACAGTATGACCAGTTGTTGTCTATTGAAGCCTGCGGCCAGCATTTACTCACCCTGATCAACGACATATTGGATCTTACCAAGATTGATACAGGAGAGATGGAGCTCAACCACGAACCAGTGAATGTCGTCATGCTGGTAGAATCTGTGGAGCAGATTCTTTATCAGCGGGCAGAGAGCCGAGGGCTGGCTTTTGAGCTGGTTGTTCAAGATGATGTGCCCGCAATGGTTATGGGTGATGAAACCAAGCTGCGCCAGATTCTGATCAATCTGGTGGGCAATGCTGTAAAGTTCACCGATGAAGGGCAGGTGAGCCTGAATGTATGCGTGGATGAAGGCAGCCTTGTGTTTGCAGTGCAAGACACAGGTATAGGCATTCCGAAAGATGAGTTGAAAACCATTTTTGATCCTTTCCGCCAGGGACGGCACAGTATTGGCGGTACTGGCCTTGGGTTGTCTATCAGTCGTCGTCTGGCAATGGCTATGAAAGGTTCGCTGGAGGTGGAAAGTACTGAAGGTAAGGGCAGCCTGTTTACTTTCACCACGCCCATGGAGATTTTGGAAGGTGGCCTTCGGGAAACTGCACAATCTGGTATGATAAGCAGTAGTTGTCGTCTACAGGATGGCCAGGATGTTCATGTGCTGGTTGTGGACGACACCGCAACCAACCGTGACATCCTTGAGCACATGCTTGTACAGAGCGGTTTTCGGGTGACGACGGCAGCCAGTGGACGAGAGGCTGTGCGTTTGGCTAGTTCTGAGACCTTTGATCTGGTGCTCATGGACTTGCGAATGCAGGGTATGAGCGGCTTTCGGACCACCCGGATGCTCGCTGCCCGCTTGAAAGAACAGTGCCCACCGGTTATCGCAGTCTCCGCAGGCGTCTATCCTTCTCTGCCACAAACTATTGTGCGCTGGGGTCTTGCTGATTTTCTGGGTAAGCCGTTTCGCAGTCAGGATTTGTTCCGCGTTATTCGCAGGCATCTGGCTTTGTTGTGGGATGATACAGAAAAGCACGGAGACATAATGGATAACAGTCTTCTTGGTTTACCCGCAAAGCAGGCAGCAGAACTTCACAATGCTCTGGCAGATGCTCTGGAGTTAGGGGATCTGGATGCTATTCGTGAGGTTGCCAATGGGTTTATGGGCGAGAAGGATGAATTACTGTCTCTGTGGGCGGCACGGATTATTGAGTGCTGCGATGCTCTGGCTATGGAAGAGTTGGAGCGCATAGTCGCTGAGCTCGCTTCCTGATTGATTCTATACTGTGGTTCCTGTGAAGGGAGAGATGAGCTTGACCACCGAAATGCAGTTGCAGGCTAATACTCTGCGGGAGGATAACCTTCCCGCAGGGGCAGACGACAAGATCCTTCTTGTTGATGATAACCCCACTAACCTTCAGGTGCTTCTGCAAACTCTGAATGGGCGGGGCTATAAATTATTGATTGCGAAGGACGGTGAGAACGCTCTTCGTATTGCCCACAAGGCCAGGCCCGCACTGATTCTGCTGGATATCATGATGCCGGGGATTGACGGATATGAAGTCTGCCGTCGTTTAAAATCATCCCCTGAAGTGTCCGATATTACTGTGATTTTCCTGTCGGCGCTGGATGACACCCGGGACAAGGTGCGCGGCCTTGAAAGTGGAGCCGTGGATTATATTTCCAAGCCGTTTCAGGCTGAGGAGGTGATTGCCCGTGTTGATACCCAGCTGAAAATTCACCGCCTTGAACGAGCGCTGGCTGCACGGAATAAGCAGCTGGAAGCCACTAATGAACGCCTTCTGGAAACCATGCGTGAAGGTATTTTCGGAGTGGATGCTAAAGGTAAAATCTCTTTCGCAAACCCAGCGGCCAGCCGTATGACCGGATACGCCATGGATGAGCTGACTGATGGCGATTTGTACAGTCTGGCTCTTTCCCGCAATCAGGACGGTGGACCAACGCCCCGTGAGCAGACGCTGCTGTACAAAACCCTGACAGAAGGCATTGTGCAAACACGCCTCGACGGCATCTTCTCCCGCCGGGATGAGACGCTATTCCCTGCTGACTTCTCCTGCACGCCAATTATTGAAAACAATGAAGTGACGGGTGCAGTGATTGTGTTCCGGGATATCACTGAGAAAAAGCGCCAGCAGAAGATTCTGGACAAGGCTCTTGAGGAAGTTCAGGAGCAGAAAGACAAGCTTACCCATATGTCCCGTCTCAGCAGTATGGGCGAAATGGCTTCCGGGTTTGCCCATGAGGTGAATCAGCCCCTGACGGCCATTAATAACTATGCACAGGTGTGTCGTCGGGCTTTGAGTCGGGAAAACTTTGATAAAGACTTTATCAATGAAGCAATGGATAAGGTCTCCACTCAGGCCCAGCGTGCCGGGGACATCATTTCCCGTATCCGCAGTTTTGTGAAAAAGCCGGACCACTGCCTTGAGCAGGTAGACTGCAATCGTCTGATAAACGATGTAGTGAAGCTGGCTGAGGTGGATGCTCGCCATAACCAGATTGAAATTCATCTGGATCTGGCGAAAGACCTGCCTGAGGTTCGCATTGATCCTGTCCAGATTCAGCAGGTGGCCTTGAATCTTGTGCGTAATGCCATGGAAGCCATGCGTGATCAGGATACGAGAGATATTGGCGTATGGGTAGAAACCCGCCAACAGGATGAGCACTTTGTAAAGGTCCGGGTCATCGACAGGGGCTATGGTCTGGCAGATGATGCTGAAGAAAAAATGTTCACTCCGTTTTACACCACCAAATCTGATGGTATGGGTATAGGCTTGTCTGTTTGCCAATCTATCATTCAAACCCATGGTGGTGTGTTGAGCTTTGAGCGTAACCCTGAGGGTGGGGCAATTCTCTGGTTTACGGTGCCCATTGTTTAAAATCTACGCGTGAATGTTCAGTATTCAGGTACAAAGGCAGATGTGTTGAGCGTTGTGCTTTTGTCGCTATTCCCACAGGCGCTGAGTGGTTATACTCGTTAGCTAACTATAAAAGGCAGCTTGACGGGGAGAAGACTTTGTCTGTTGCAGAGATGAATGTTGGGAGCGGTGATGTTCACGCTTACATGCAAAGGGTAGGGCAGCAGGCGCGGGATGCAGCTGTGGTGATTGCCAGGGCTGAATCCAGTGTTAAGAATCGGGCCTTGCTGGCTACGGCGTCTATTCTTGATCATGCCCGCAAAGAGCTGCAGGAAGCGAACCAGCAGGATTTGGAAAATGGCCGTACCAATGGCCTGACTGATGCCATGCTGGATCGTCTGGAGCTGACCCCCGAGCGTATTGACACCATGATCGAAGGCCTGAAGCAGGTGGTGGCTTTGCCGGACCCTGTGGGTGGCATTACTGATATGAAGTATGTGCCCAGCGGGATTCAGATCGGTAAAATGCGCGTGCCCCTTGGGGTGATTGGGATTATTTATGAATCCCGCCCTAACGTAACCGTTGAAGCGGCCAGCCTGTGTTTGAAATCCGGTAATGCAACGATCCTCCGTGGTGGCAGTGAAGCCATCCACTCTAACCGCGCTATTGCCCGCTGTTTGCAAGATGGGATGCGTGAAGCCGGGTTGCCATTGAATGCCGTACAGGTCGTAGAAACCACCGACCGTGCCGCTGTTGGTGAGTTAATCACCATGCCAGAGTTTGTAGATGTTATTGTGCCCCGTGGTGGCAAGGGCTTGATTGAGCGTGTCAGCCGGGATGCCAGGGTTACTGTGATCAAGCATCTGGACGGCATCTGTCATGTGTATATCGATAACATGGCTGATCTGAAAAAAGCTCGTGATATTGCTGTAAACGCCAAGACCCACCGCTATGGCACTTGCAACACGATGGAGACTCTGCTGGTTCATAAGGATATAGCCGAGTTTATTCTTCCTGTGCTGGCAGAAGAGTACGGCGAAAAAGGCGTGGAGCTGCGAGGTTGTGAGACAACCTGCGCTATTCTTGCTGATGCTATTCCTGCTCAGGAGACAGACTGGCGTACCGAATACCTGGCTCCTGTTCTCTCTATCAGGGTGGTTGCGGATATGGGTGAGGCGATTACTCATATCAATCGCTATGGTTCTCACCATACTGACGCCATCGTGACAGAGGATTATACATTGTCTCGCCGTTTTCTCCGGGAAGTGGACTCCAGCTCAGTGATGGTGAACGCTTCCACCCGTTTTGCGGACGGCTTTGAATATGGTCTCGGGGCGGAAATCGGCATATCTACCGATAAAATCCATGCCCGTGGTCCGGTTGGTCTCGAAGGGCTGACCTCTGAAAAATATGTTGTTTTGGGCGACGGTCATATCCGTGCCTGATGTTTTCCAGCAGCCCCTGACGTGAAAGAGGCGTCAGGGGCTGTTTTATTTTGAATAAATATTGTGATCAGGTTTTAAATCACTGTATGCAATCTAATGAACTGAAAAATCTTGTCGTAGACACTCTGGAAGAAACCAAAGGTAAGGATATTACCGTTCTGGATGTGAGCGACAAAACCGATGTCACCGATACAATGATTATTGTGTCCGGTACTTCCAGCCGCCACGTGAAATCTCTGGCGGATAATCTTGTGAAAACCTGCAAGGAAGCCGGTGCAATGCCTCTGGGCATGGAAGGCGAAGAACAGGCTGAGTGGGTTCTGGTCGACTTGGGTGATGTTGTCGTTCACCTGATGATGCCTTCCGCACGTCAGTTCTACGATCTGGAACGCCTGTGGGAAGCGTCTGCTGTTGAAGTAGAGGCAGAAGAAGAGTAAATGCGTATTCGACTGATCGCTGTCGGCCAGAAAATGCCTGGCTGGGTCACGGAAGGATATAACGAATATGCCCGTCGATTGCCTGCCGGTTTCTCTTTGGAATTGTGTGAAATCCCTCTGAACAAACGTACGAAAAATGCTGATATTCAGCGTTTTCGTGCGAAAGAAGGGGAACAGATGCTGGCAGCAATCGGTAAAGGAGATCGGGTGATTGCCCTTGAGGTCAAAGGAAAAGAGTGGAGCACGGAGCAACTGGCCGACAAACTGGGTCAGTGGCATGACAATGGCGAGAATGTGAGCCTGTTGGTGGGTGGCCCTGAAGGTATGCTACCAGACATTTCCAACCGGGCAGACGTGAAATGGTCCCTGTCTCCTCTGACTCTTCCTCATCCCATGGTTCGGATTCTGACAGCGGAACAACTGTACCGCGCGTGGAGTATCCTGAATAATCATCCGTATCATCGTTAAGGACACAGTCATGAGCTGTGTTCTTCCAATAACAGCGAACAGTTAGTGAATGGCGGCTGATACGATTAAAGACCACCCGGGAGAGCGCCGGCTGGTTAAAATCCGCGTTTGGCTGGCCGTGGTGGCCATGATTCTCATGACTGCCGGGCTGGTAGCGCGGATGTTTTATCTCCAGGTGCAACGGTACGATGAACTGGCAACTCAGTCAGAAGATAATCGTATCCACTTGCGCACAGTTCCTCCCATACGGGGGCTGATCTACGATGCCAAAGGGCGCCTGCTGGCGGAGAACCGTCCCAGCTATACGCTGACGATTATCCGTGAACGGGTGAAAAATATGGATGAAACACTCAGCGAACTGAGTGAACTGGTAGATCTGGACCCTGATGACATTGACGATTTCAAAGAGCGCGTGTACAAAACCCGCCCCTTCAACAGTGTGCCGCTAAAGTACCGCTTAAATGAAGAGGAAATTGCCCGGGTTTCTGTGAATCATCACCGCCTTCCTGGCGTGAATGTGGAAGCACAGCTTATTCGCTTTTATCCAGAGAGAAAAACCCTCGCCCATGCCATTGGCTATGTTGGTCGCATTAACGACAAAGAGTTAAGGAAGCTCGACGCCTCCCTCTACAGCGGTACGAATATCATTGGTAAAACTGGTGTAGAGCGATACTACGAAAGCATTCTTCTGGGTAAACCGGGGTATCAGGAAGTTGAGTCGAATGCCCGTGGTCGTATATTGCGTGTGCTAAAACAGGTTGACCCTGTTCCGGGCACTGATCTGCATCTGTACCTTGACCTCGATTTGCAGAAAGCAGCGATGGAAGCTCTGAAAGGCAAGCGTGGAGCAGTTGTTGCCCTGGACCCGAAAACCGGTGGCGTGCTGGCACTCGCGAGTACACCGTCGTACGACACTAACTCGTTTGTAACGGGTATAGGTTATAAAGAGTTCAATAGCCTCAGGGATAACATCAACCGTCCTCTCTTTAACCGTGCGACGTTAGGTGAATATCCACCGGCTTCAACTATTAAGCCCTTTGTGGCCATGGCGGCACTGGACAGTGAAACGGTAAAGAGTGACTACCGTATTTTTGACAGAGGCTACTACCAGCTTCCCGGCGATAAACACCGCTACCGTAACTGGAAACGAACCGGCGATGGCTGGACAGATATGGTGCGCGCCATCGCCCGATCAAACGATACCTACTTCTACGACATCGCCGTGAAGATGGGGATCGATACTATCCATGACTACATGACCCGTTTTCAACTGGGGCAACGTACGGGCCTTGATATTGCCTCGGAACGACCCGGCCTGATGCCATCCCGGGCCTGGAAACGGGCGGCCCGTGGACGGCCCTGGTATCCGGGGGAAACGGTTATTTCCGGTATCGGGCAGGGTTATATGCTGGCAACGCCTCTGCAGCTGGCAACAGCGACGGCCATTATTGCCAACCGGGGGGGCATCGTTGCGCCACGGCTGGCAAAGCCCGGGCCAGGAGTAGCTCCCAAGGTGCCGATGGGGCGTATCGACAAAACCCCCGAAGACTGGGAAACCGTTATCAAGGGTATGCGTGAGGTGGTGGACAACCCTCGGGGGACGGCCCACCGTCGTATAGGGCGAAAGCTGAAATATACCGTAGCGGGTAAAACCGGTACGGCTCAGGTGGTGGGTATTCCTCAGGATATCAAGGAAGAGGAAGCTCAGGTGCTGGAAGAGTTCCAGAAGGACCATGGTCTTTTTATCGCCTTTGCTCCGATTGAAAATCCACAGATTGCCCTTGCCGTGATTATTGAGAATGACTCCTCCGCTGCCGTTGGTGTGGCACGTAAAGTGATGGATGCCTGGCTTCTGCCACGCTTAGGGCCTCTTGAGAAACCAGCTCTTGCGAAAAAGGGAGTGTTGTGATGCCGCAGGACTTTATTCGCCAGCTTGACCCGACCCACAATTTACGGGCGGCGCCATCTCTGAGTAATCGGCTTCATCTTGACCCGGTTTTGATGTCTATGCTGCTGGCGTTCTGTGCCGCAGGCTTGTTTGTGCTTTACAGTGCCAGTGGGCGCAATATGGATATGGTTATCCGTCAGGCTGTTTATATGCTGATGGGCTTCGGAGGAATGTGCATTATTGCCCAGATCCCTCCTCGTTATATGATGATGCTGGTGCCGTTTGCCTATCTCGGTGGTGTTGTCCTTCTGGTTGCTGTACTGGTCATGGGGTATGGAGCTAAAGGGGCCCAGCGGTGGATTTCCTTACCAGGATTTCGTTTCCAGCCCTCTGAAATTATCAAACTGGTTATGCCGCTGACGGTGGCCGCATGGCTATGCCGAAAAACGTTGCCCCCAAAGTTTCTGGATGTGGCGGTAGCTTTGGTATTGATTGGTATTCCTACCGCTCTGATCGCCAAGCAGCCTGATCTGGGTACCTCCCTTCTTATTGCTGCATCCGGGCTTTTTGCACTGCTTTTGGCAGGGTTGAGCTGGCGCATTATCGGGGGAGCCGTATTACTGGCTTTACCTGCAATGTGGGGAATGTGGCACTTTGTTATGCGTGAGTACCAGAAACAGCGGGTACTTACCTTCCTTAATCCGGAGAGTGATCCCTGGGGTTCAGGCTGGAACATTATTCAGTCGAAAATTGCGATTGGTTCTGGAGGTGTTTACGGCAAAGGCTGGTTGCTGGGCACCCAGTCCCATCTCGACTTTCTGCCGGAAAGCCATACGGATTTTATCATCGCGGTGCTTGCCGAAGAATTTGGCATGATCGGGGTACTGGTTTTGCTGGCTGCTTATGCACTGATTCTTGGGCGAGGAATTTTTATTACTCTCCATGCCCAGAATATGTTTGCACGACTGGTGTCAGGTAGTGTCACACTCACCTTTTTTGTTTACATCTTCGTAAATATCGGCATGGTGAGTGGCCTTTTGCCGGTGGTGGGCGTTCCGCTGCCACTTGTGAGCCGTGGTGGCACGTCGATTGTGACATTGATGGCCGGGTTTGGGATATTAATGTCAGCCCATACCCACAGAAACCTGCTGGGACGTTAAGGGCATAGAAATACCTTGACTTCCCCACCCAATAAAATGATAAGTAGTAATCTGAAGGAGCGCAGTTTTCCCTTTTCATTTCACGCGTTGCTTTTTTATGGATGCTGCTTTTTGGGGCGGCCTGTAAGTCGGTGCAACCGGCGGGGACATACCCTCATGACATCACTTTTTAAGCTTGAGCTCGGGTTAGGGATATTCAAAGCGATGAGCATAAAAAAGCGGGCTGCACTTTTGGTTGCCAGCCTTTCATTTACTGTTGGTTTAAGCCTTCCTGCGCACAGTGAAGAAGGCTTTAAACCCAGTGATATTGACGGATTTATCAATGAGCTGGTACGGGATGAAGGTTTCTCCCGCCCAGATCTTGAAAAAATGTTTAAAGAGGTGGAGTACAAGCCTCGCATTGTCGAACTGATCAGCAGACCTGCCGAGCGCAGACTTACCTGGTGGGAGTATCGCAACCTGTTTATCAACGACCTTCGAGTGCAACAGGGTGTGGAATTCTGGAAACAACATCAGAAGGTGCTGGATCAGGCCAGCAAAGAATACGGCGTACCGAAGTCTGTGATTATTGGTATTCTGGGCATCGAAACAGGCTTTGGTCGTAACAGTGGCGGTTTTAGGGTGGTAGATGCACTGTCTACTCTTGGTTTTGGTTATCCTCGTCGTGCCAAGTTCTTCCGCAAAGAGCTGAAGGAGTTTCTGGTACTGGCCCGTGAACAGGGCTTTGATCCACTCACGCTAACCGGCTCTTACGCAGGCGCTATGGGTATCCCTCAATTTATGCCGTCCAGCTATCGGGCTTATGCCATCGATTTTGATAAGAATGGTCAGGCGGATATCTGGGGTTCCCCAGCGGATGCCATTGGTTCTATTGCCGCATATCTGAATCGTCATGGCTGGGTTGAGGGCAAGCCTATTGCCTCCAGGGCCAATGTTCAGGGGCAGAAATACTCTGACCTTCTCAGTAAAAGTCCTCGTCCAACCCGCTCTGTGAACGAAGCACGCAAACTGGGCTGGAAAAGCCAGCAGGTGTTGCCAGGCAGTGCCCGTGTCCGTGGTTTAAAACTGGAAGGGAAAAACGGTACCGAGCACTGGCTGACCATGACGAACTTCTATGTCATCACTCGTTATAATAAGAGTGACCTCTATGCGATGGCGGTATGGCAGCTGGGGCACCAGGTAGAGAAAGCGCTGAACAATACGCAGTCTGCAGCGAAAGACCACTCTGAAACCGTGGTATCAAACTAATAATATATTGAGATAGATCGTGCCTTTGACCTTAACAAAGTCTGGCTCCCTCTGGCGCTCGCTGTTGATTCCAGCGAGCGCTTTTGTGATTTTGGCTGGTTGCTCCAGCCATCCGACACAGGAGCAGATACAAGCCAGCCGATATCATATTACTCAGGATCGGGCGAACAAGGATATTGATGTCAGTCATATTCCCGACGCTGTTCCCCGTGCACCAGAGGGAGATGTGAAATCTGCGCCCTATACCCTTTTAGGGAAAACCTATACGCCACGTTCAACGGCGGCAGGTTATTCTGAGGTGGGGACAGCTTCATGGTATGGAAAGAAGTTCCATGGTTATAAAACAGCCAATGGTGAAATTTACGATATGTACGGCATGAGTGCCGCCCATAAAACCCTGCCACTTCCGTCTTATGTTCGTGTCACCAATCTGGCGAATGATCGCAGCGTGGTTGTACGGGTGAATGATCGAGGCCCTTTCCATGGTAAGCGGGTCATTGATCTGTCCTGGGCAGCAGCCAAAAAGCTGGGCTATCAGGGACAAGGTACAGCCCGTGTTCGCATTGAGGGTATTGATACCTCCCCCGAAGGCCTTCTGGCTTTCCACAGGCAATCTCAAAAACCTGTGCACAGTGGTACCGATGCAGATGACTTGATGTATCTCCAGGTGGCAGCATTCTCCACTAAAGACAGTGCGAATAGTCTGAAACAAAAGATCCTAACCGAGATTAATATACCCGTTCAGATTGTTAGCAGGGTAGAAGATCGCTTGTTTCGTGTGCGTATGGGGCCGTTTTCTTCCGATCAGGAATTACTGAAAACCCAGGATCAACTGGTACAGCTGAATCTCGGACGGGGTTATCGCGTTCAGGAATGATTGGTCATTCATCAAAATGTAACAGTTTTGATACACAAAATCCTTTGAACTTCTCACCGGTTATGACTTATTAAAACCTATTCAGCGGGCTGTTATAATGCTGCAACTTTATGCAGTATTTATGAAGCTGTAACTATAATGCTGGATTACTTTGAATCCGCGCTGATCATGGACAGATTCCTGTAGACCTGAATGGCATCATTTTGATTGCTGAGCCTGTGCCACGGAATACTGTAACGAAAAGGTTTGAACTGATAGAGCCATGAACCCAACTGCCCGAATTACCCGCAAACTGTTCGCAGCTGTTGCCTGTGTAACATTGCTTGCGCTGTCTTCAGTGTCCCAGGCCCTTCCGGCGGGCCTGATTCCCTCTCCGCCGAAAATTGCGGCCAAGAGCTACATTCTGATTGATGCTGTCAGCGGGGAAGTGCTGGCAGAAAATGATGCGGATATGGTTCTGCCTCCTGCCAGTCTCACCAAGATGATGACAGCCTACGTCGTTGAGAACGAACTGGCAGCAGGCAATATTCGCCGGGATGATCTGGTTACGGTGAGCGAAAAAGCCTGGCAGATGCGTGGCTCACTGATGTTTATTGAAGTGGGTGAAAAAGTACCTGTATCCAAGTTGCTGGAAGGCGTGATTGTCGTGTCTGGTAACGATGCCAGTGTGGCCCTCGCGGAACACGTAGCGGGCAGTGAGGGCGCCTTTGTGCAGGTTATGAATGCCACCGCACAAGAGCTGGGTATGGAGAATACCCATTTTATGAATGCGTCTGGCTGGCCTGTAAAGAACCATCACAGTACGGCCCGTGATTTGTCTAAGCTGGCGCGTCATATCATTTATGATCACCCGGAATACTACTCCGTATATAAAGAGCATGAATTCCAGCACGGCGTAAACAAGCGAACTGGCAAGCCTCTGGCGCCCCAGCCTAACCGTAATACGCTGCTATTCACTAACCCGATGGTTGATGGCCTTAAAACGGGTCATACTCAGGAGGCCGGTTACTGCCTGACAGCCTCCGCCACAAACGGTGAGCGCCGCCTGATTGCTGTGGTTATGGGAACGGCCAGTGAGCGTGCCCGTGCCAACGAAACCCAGAAACTGCTGACTTACGGCTTCCGCTTCTTTGAAAACGTAGATGTATTCCACGGCGGTGTATCTCTGGATCAGGTGCGAGTATGGAAGGGCAATATCGATAAGCTGCCCGTTGGCTTGGATAAAGATCTGGTTGTGACTGTGCCTCGTGGCAAGGGTAAGGCTGTTGAGTCTTCCCTGAATGTTAACAATGATCTGGAAGTGCCTGTTAAAGCAGGCCAGAAGGTGGGTTCTGTTGTCGTGCGCGTTGGCGACGAAGTGATTGCCGAGCGTGATCTGGTAGCCTTGCAGGACGTAGACGAAGGTAGCTTTTTCAAGCGTATCTGGGATTCTATCCTGCGTTTCTTTTCTGAGCTGATTTAAAAATCAGCTTCTCCCTCTCTGCTCTGGGGAGGGAGTTTTGCGGTGTGCAGAACACAATAAAAACAGTAAGGAGTAATATGTCTCAGGTATACCTGAATGGCGAGTTTATTCCTGTTGAGGAAGCACAAATTTCTGTTCTTGATCGTGGCTTTCTCTTTGGGGATGGGGTCTACGAAGTGATTCCTCTGTTTAATGGAAAGCCATTGCAGCAGGAAGAACACATCGCGCGCCTGTACCGCAGCCTTGATGCCATAGACCTCAGCATCGATCAGAAGCCCGAAGAGTGGAGTAAGCTTTTCCAAACCCTTTTCTTCCTGAATAAAGACGATGGTGATAATCAGTCCATCTATCTGCAAATCACTCGTGGCACCGGTAAGGTACGTTCCCATAACTATCCTGATGGTGTAAAGCCCACTGTATTTGCCATGACAATGCCGTTTATTCCAGGTATTCAGGCTAATCAGCCCCATGCCGGCGGAAAGGCAATTACTGTGGCTGATCAGCGCTGGCAACGGTGTGATATCAAAAGCATTTCCCTTCTGGGAAACCTGATCCCCCATCACAGCGCTGTGCAGGCCGGTGTGACGGAAGCAATTCAAATAGACGATCAAGGACGGGTAACAGAAGGTGCATCCAGTAATGTTTTTGTTATCTGTGATGGGCGTATAATCACCCCACCATTGAGTGACCGTATTCTTGGCGGCGTAACCCGCGCGCTGATTCTTCAGCTGGCGGCTAACGACAGTCGTTATATATGCGAAGAGCGAGAGCTTTCGGCGAATGATCTCCAACAGGCAGATGAAATCTGGATTACCAGCTCCAGCCGGGAGATTGTTCCCATTATTGAATTAGACGGTGTGTCTGTAGGCAGTGGCAAACCAGGCCCGGTATGGGAATACATGGCTGGCTTGTATCGCTCTTACCGGGATGGCACATCTTAACGAAGTTTGAGAACAGCATGTCAGAACAGCAGCCCCCAAAAATTGAATTTCCTTGCGACAATTACCGCATCAGTGTGATGGGTGTTGCAGATGAGGGCTTCCATAAATTTGTACTGGAAGTTGTGCGCAGACACGCGCCAGATCACGATGGCCAGTACACCGTACGTGACAGTAGCAAGGGCCGTTTTGTGGCTATTGTGGTGGCGATTCGGGCAACGGGTGAAGAACAGCTTCGAGCGCTTCACAACGACCTGAAAGCCAACAAGAATGTAAGAATGGTGCTCTAGCACCAGAAGAAAGTCAGGATTAAAGAATGAACAACGCGGAAGAACTGATAGTCCGCAACCTCGGTCTTCAACCTTATACGCCAGTATGGAAGGCGATGACCGAGTTCACCAGCACCCGTGAGAAATCCACCACTGATGAGCTCTGGCTGGTTGAGCATCTCCCTGTGTTTACTCAGGGGCAGGCAGGCAAAGCCGAGCATGTGCTGGCTGCGGGTGATATTCCGGTGGTGCAGGTAGATCGAGGCGGGCAGGTGACGTATCACGGCCCGGGGCAGAGGGTGATCTACCTGATGCTAGACGTTCGTCGTTTAAGCATAGGTGTGCGTGAGTTGGTTTCTCACATGGAAAATGCCATTATCGCTACATTATCTCAGTACGGAATTGAGTCAGCGGCACGGCCCGATGCACCCGGCGTGTACGTGGGAGAAGCCAAGATTGCCGCTTTAGGGCTGCGTATTCGCCGTGGCTGCTCCTTCCATGGTTTGTCGTTGAATGTGGACATGGATCTGGAACCTTTCCAGCGCATTAACCCTTGTGGTTACGCGGGTATGCCAGTGGCTCAAGTTAAGGATTTAAACCCTTCCGTAACTATGAACAACATAACCGATGCATTGGTTACACAACTGGCCAATCTTACTGGTTATACTGAAATAACGAAGACTGATGAGCCGCCGGTGATCCCGGCCGGAGAGTGTCCTATAAATGTCTGAATCCAATATCATCCCGACAGTTCAGGTTCCCAGCGGAAGCAAGTTTGTAAACGATAAGGGCATTCGTGCCATCAAAAATGGTGTGAAAGCCAGCCAGAGCAACGATCCTCAAAAGCCCATTTTGCGCAAGCCCTCCTGGTTGCGTATCAAAGCCCGCACCGACGCCCGTTACTCGGACGTCAAGAAAACTGTGCACGGCCATAAACTCAGCACTGTTTGTGAAGAGGCTATGTGCCCTAACATCAATGAGTGCTGGAGTTCGGGCACCGCTACCATCATGTTGATGGGGGATGTGTGCACCCGAGCCTGCAAATTTTGCGCGGTGAACACCGGTAACCCTAAAGGCTTGCTGGATGAGAAAGAGCCTGAACATACAGCCGAAAGCGTAAAGCTGATGGGGCTGAAGTATCTGGTTCTTACCTCTGTAAACCGGGACGACCTTGAAGACGGTGGGGCTGGGCACTATGCCGCTGTGGTGAAAAAGGTGATCGAAGAAAATCCGACCACCTCAGTGGAGGCGCTGACCCCGGACTTTCTCGGTAACCTGAAAGATGTAGAAACCGTGGTGGACAGTGGTATTACGGTCTTCGCCCAGAACGTAGAAACTGTTCGTCGTTTAACTCATCCGGTACGTGACCCCCGCGCCGGTTATCAGCAGACTCTGGATGTGCTGGCACATGCCAAAAAGCACAACCCCGAAGTACTCACTAAAACCAGCATTATGCTGGGGCTGGGTGAAAGCGAAGACGAAATCATTGAAGCCATGGATGATCTGCGTGCGATTGGCGTGGATATCCTGACCTTCGGCCAATACCTGCAGCCAACCCGCAACCATATCGAACTCAAGCGTTACGTAACGCCGGAAGAGTTTGAGAAATATCGCCAGTGGGGCTTGGAACGAGGTTTTCTGGAAGTTGTGTCCGGTGCCCTGGTGCGTTCCAGCTATCGTGCGGAACAGGTTCTGGAAAAGAACAATGTAGGTCTGGGTGTTCCTGCCAGGTAACCCTTTTCAAGTTATAAAAAATCCCTGCTACATTGCTGAAGCAGGGATTTTTTTTGGTGGTGCTTTTTGAAATAAGTTTATAAGTAAACAGTTGCCAGAAGACTGAGAGCTGCCAGACCTGCCAGCATACCCAGCAGCGGCATAACAAACTTCAGCCACTTATCAAAGGTCACGTTCACCATGGCGAGGGAGGCCAATACTAAGCCTGTTGGCGTGATAAAGGCCATCAGCCCCATACCGTACTGGTAGGCGCTGACAATGTTGTCCCGTGGCAGGCCAACAACATCCGCCAGAGGTGCCATGATAGGCATGGACAGTACCGCCAGACCGGAAGACGAAGGCACGAAGAAGGAGATACCGGCAAACAGAACCATCATCACGATAATGAACAGGCCTTTGTCCATACCATCTACCAGCCCGGCACTGGAGTACAGAATACTGTCACTGATCATGCCGTGATCCATCAGAATGGTGACACCACGGGCGATAGCAATAATCAGGGCAACACCCAGCAGATCGTTTGCACCGGCTACGAATTCACGAACGAAGTCTTTTTCACTGGTGCGTGACAGAAGACCAATAACAATGGAAGAAACGAAGAACAGGGTCGTCATCTCTTCAAACCACCATCCCAGCTGGGATACGCCATACACCATGCACAGGAAGGTTGCAGCAAACACCGCCAGAATCAGTTTGATCTGGGGAGTCATCTCAGCCACTTCTGAAGACTTGCTGCCCAGAAAGCGTGTTTCGATCTCGGCCTTCTGGCTGTAGATCAGGGATTTGCGAGGGTCAGCCTTTACTTTTTCGGCGTAACGAATCAGGTAGCCGATGCACAGCAGAGTGCCCAGAACCAGCATGATCAGGCGCGGGGTCAGGCCTTCGGTCCAGTTAATACCTGCAGCATTGGACGCAATAATGGTGCTGAATGGATTCACGGTGGAAATCATGGTGCCAACGCAGGAGCCAAGGTAAATGGACGCAAGGCCAACCATGGCATCGTAGCCAGCGGCAATAAACACCGGTATTAAAATCGGATAAAAGGCAACAGTCTCTTCTGCCAGACCGAAAGTAGTACCACCGATGGCAATTAAGGTTGTCACAATAACAATGAGCCATTTCTCACGGCCTTCAAAAGTAGAAGACAGGCTCTGAATACCAGAATTGAATGCGCCGGTATAGTTAACAACACCTATAAAGCCGCCAATTACCAGTACGAAGAAAACGACATCAATAGAATCGTACATACCGGAAATGGGAGCTTTGAAAAAATCACCAATACCCTGTGGGTTGGATTCTACATTGGTATAAGAGCCGGGAATGCCAATGGGCTTATAAATATCGCCATTGGTAAATTTGTTCAGATCGGCTTTGATACCGAACTTGTCCAGAGTGTTCTGGGTGGCAGGGAAGGTTTCTGTACCGCCATCGGCATAGGTCACGGTGAATCCGTCATCACCGTAGCTGAGTTTATCGTAAGTGCCAGCTGGAACAATCCATGTTAATAGTGCAACCAGTGCGGCAACAATCAACAGAACTGTATAGGCAGTAGGAAACGATAATTTTTTCTTAGGTGGAGCAGCATCAACCGCAGTCGCTTGTGAGGACACTATGTTTTCCCTTGTACTTATATATCATCAGGCCCGTTGAGATCTGAGAGGATGAAAGAGAGTGGATTTGTCTAAAACCTTACAATCCTGAGACAAGGCAAATATTGATTTCGGTTAATGTCTGTTGTTTTTGTCAGCAAATGGTCAGGAAAGATTCTAATGGGCTATTAGTGAAAGGCAGTGATTTATTATATCTTTGGGAAAACTAACAAAAATATATTACTCAAATGAGACAAGCCCAGCTCTACTGTCACGCCTCAGACGACAGTCCCCGTCAACTGATCTTGTCTGGTCACTGGAGCGGAAGGGTTGGAACCGCTGAGAGACATGCGCTGGAGTCTGCTGTTGAGCAAGCAGGCTCCAGTACGATTCAACTTTTAGCTGGCGATGAGTTTACCTGGGAGGCCAGTTTTCCCGCTTTTATTCACGGGTTGATTCAAGATTGCTTCTCACATAATCAGAAGATCGACTGCTCTGCAATGCCTGACAGTCTGCAAACCCTGTTTACCCTTGCCGCTGCTGTTCCTCCCAATACAGCACAACCTGCCACAGGCCAAAGTCGTTTCGCTGCAATCCAACAGGTTTGGAATGAAGTCATCGATACGTTGGTTTTTATCGGAGAGATGAAGCTGGCAACACTGCGCCTGCTAACCGGCCGCAGCCATATGCGTGCTGTTGATGCAGTGTCTTGCTTGAATCAGGCGGGCCCTCAGGCCATTGGCATTATCACCCTGATCAGCATTCTTGTGGGTATGATTCTCGCCTACCTCGGCATTATTCAGCTGCGGCAATTTGGTGCCGAAGTATACGTAGCCAACCTTGTTGCTGTGGGTATGGTGCGGGAAATGGGAGCGCTGATGACTGCGGTGATTATGGCAGGGCGCACCGGTGCATCCTGGGCAGCGGAGCTAGGTGCCATGAAAGTGAATGAAGAGGTGGATGCGCTCACCACCATGGGCATTCGCCCTATGGATTTTCTGGTGATGCCACGGCTACTGGCCATGACCATTACTATGCCACTGTTGTGCATTTACAGCTTCCTGCTGGGTATGCTGGGGGGTGGCGTTATTGCCATGACAATGGATATGACACCTCGCATGTATCTGTTTCAACTGCTGTCGTCGTTTACTCCTGTGGATGTAGTGGTGGGCTGTTTTAAAGGGCTGGTATTTGGCTGGTTGATTGTTCTGGCAGGTTGTCAGGCTGGGATGAACTGTGGCAGCTCTTCCGCTGCGGTAGGTCGGGCCACAACGCGAGCCGTTGTTCTGGCCATTGTATTTTTCGTAGTTGCAGATGCAGGGTTGAATATCATGTTCTATCACTTGGATATTTAATAATGGGTGAGAAGCCGGTTATAGAAGCCCGGGCCTTAACCATGCGTTATGGCCCTCAGCTGATTCAAAAAAACCTCGATTTTAAAATTAATCGGGGAGATATCTTTGTGGTGATGGGTGGCAGCGGCTGTGGAAAAAGTACACTGCTGAAACATTTGACTGGTTTGTATGAGCCAGCCTCCGGTGAAATCTTTTATAACGGCTCAAGCTACACCGAAGCTGATGCCGATGAGCGCCAGAAGCTTCGCTCTCAATGGGGCGTCACCTTTCAAAGTGGTGCACTGTTCAGCGATATGACGCTGGCAGAGAACGTAGCTTTGCCGGTGCGTCATGCCGGTGTTTCCAGGAAAGAAACTGTGGAGTTAGTGTCCTACAAGCTTGCGCTGGTAGGGCTGGCAGGTTATGAGGATTATTACCCTTCTCAAATCAGTGGTGGTATGTGTAAGCGAGTGGGGCTGGCACGGGCGATTGCTCTTGATCCTGACATTCTGTTTTTTGATGAACCGTCGGCGGGGCTGGATCCACTCAGTGCCCGGCGTCTGGATGATTTGATTTTGAATCTAAGGGATTCTACAGGTACAACTGTGGTGATTGTGACCCATGAACTGGCCAGTATTTTCGCTATCGCTAACAATGGTATTTATCTGGATGCCATAACAAAAACCTGGCTGGATCAGGGTGATCCAAAATGGTTAAGGGATTACAGCCAGCAGGACATTGTTCGCTCATTTTTAGCACGGGGGGAAGGGACATGAATGCACGGACGAGAGCGGCGGGCGTCGGCTTCTTTGTGGTCGTGATGCTGGTGCTTGGTATCGGCCTGGTGATGATTGTGAACACTGGCAGCCTGCTTGGCGAAGAACGGATGCGTTATGAGCTGGTTTACGATGCGTCGGTGAAAGGTCTGGAAGAAGGCGCGCCAGTTACCTTGAAAGGTGTGCAGATAGGCGAGGTGGTCAGTGTAAAGGCTCGTTTCTATCGCGGTTCCAACACACCATTAAATGCCGTTGTGATTGATGTCTACCCCGGCCGTGTGGAACTTGATGAAGGTACACAGGAAGGGCTGGTGAGTTTGCTGGTGAGTAAAGGTCTGGGAGCTAAGCTGAAACTCCAGAGTCTGTTAACTGGGCTTCTGTATATCGAAGTGGACTTTTATAACTCTGAACCACGCACCATTCTCGTAGATACAGACTACCCCCAAATTCCAACCGTACCCAGTGATATGGAAAAGCTGAATGATTTCAGTGAAGTCGATCTTGTGTCCATAGCCAAGGATATGCAGCAGACCATTGCCAATATTCGTGCGTTTACCGATTCCGACGAGTTTAAAGAGTTGCCAGCCGGCATCAACAATACAGTGCAAAACCTCGAGACTCTCACCAGTACAGAAGACTTCCAGAAGCTGGCTGTGAATATGAATGACACGCTCGTAGCTGTTCAGCTGGCTTCCGAAAAAATGGGTACTAATGCCGACTCCGCAGGCAAACGTATGGATGAAGCTATGGCCAGTATGCAAGAGGCCATGGCCACCATGAAAGGGGCAGCCGAGACAATGGATGATTATCTGCAGCCGGACTCACCCATGATTTATCGGATGAGTGAAAGCCTCAATAGTCTGGATAAAGCTGCACGCTCTGTTGAGCAGTTGGCAACTATGTTGGAACAACAGCCGAATTCGATTATCACAGGGCGTGTGAAGGGGAACCCATGAAACAGATTTTTCTTATTGGAGCTCTAGTCACAGCTTTGGTCGGTTGTGCCAGCACACAGATATTTGATTACTACCGCTTACAGGCCACGGCTTCTGTTACAGATCATAAGGTTGATATGCGTGTGGGTGTGGCGCCTGTTGCGTTAACGGGATGGTTTGATTCTGGCGTTTTAAGCTGGAGTGACGGTTACCGTGTGCATCGTTCTGAAAACAACCGCTGGGGAGCGGATATTCAACAGCAGATTGAGCATGTGCTGAGTGTGAACCTTGGTCGACAGCTGGCCGGCTCACAAGTCACGGTGGGGCCATGGTTGGGCGGGAACCGGCCAGACAGGGTTGTTTTTGTTGAGATAGAAGATGTGGCGTTTGTGGATGGTTCTGTAGAGATGCGCCTTTTCTGGCGCATTGAAAACCGCTTACGGGAAACATTTTTTCGCAGAGGAGAAAGTACAGTGGCTGCTGAGGTAGCGGCTGGGCGTCCGAAAGAGGAGCAGCTTGTGCAGGGCATAAGTGCGGTATTGGCTCGGCTCAGTGAACAGGTTGTTGTTCAGTTACTTCAGCTTGAGACAAAAAAACAGGAGCCATTTCTGGCTCCGTAACATAGGGAGAGTTTGCAAATAATACGATCTCCCGGTGATTCGCAAAATTAGACCAAGGTGGCTAAGACTTTTGTTAAACCCTACCCTATATGTTCCAAAACAAATACCGAAGCAATCATAACCGGGCATACGAGCCTGATATACCAGGGCCATACCTTCCAGAACAAACTGTGCTCAACCCCGGGCCAGCCCTTTTGGATTTCCTGAAGCTTCCTGTCTCTTCCCATCAGCCAACCGGCAAACAGGCAGAATAGAAGGCTGTCGATAGGCTGGGCATAGCCTGTTGTCAGATTCACCACCATTGAGAACAGTGGGTCGAAAGATGAAATCACCACAGCTACAACCACCAGGACACCAGAGCAGATAACAAAACTGGCTTTACGGCGGGAAAGCCCGCCCCGCTCCGTGAGGCAGGCAACAGGAACCTCGAGCATGGAGATAGACGATGTCAGTGCAGCGGTAGACATTAGCGAGAAAAAAGCCAGCGCAACAGGAATACCCATAACACCAAGGTTGTTAAATAAAGCAGGAAGCACCTCAAAAACCAGTGTGTCACTGTTAGCTAAATGCCCATCGGGGAGGTAAATGGTGACACCCAGGTTCAGCGCCACAAACAGAGCCGGAATAATCAATAATCCCGCAAGGAAGGCTATGCCCGTATCAAGCAGGCAAACCTGTAACGCCACACCGGGCAGGTTGGCATCCCGTTTGAGATAAGAGCCGTACACCATCATGGCCCCCACTCCGAGAGATATAGAGAAGAAAGACTGCCCCAGTGCACTCAGAATCAGTGAGCCATTGATACGGTTGAAGTCCGGTATCAGATAATGCTGTAGCCCTTCCTCTGCGCCCTCCTGCGTCATCACTGCGACTATCAAAACAATCAGCAATAACACCAGCAAAGGCATAAGGCGGGCCGACCATCGTTCTATACCCTTTTGCACACCGCCATTAACAATCGCCAGCGTCAGGCCAATAAAGGCCACTGCCAGTACAAAGTTACGAGTGGGAGCGAAGGTTTTCAGCCAGGATGCGGTATCGGGCATGGCGGATTCAAAAAGCGGTGCCAGCGTGTATCCAGCCAGCCAGCCGCCTACGATGCTGTAAAAACTGAAAATCAGGCAGATCATCAACACTGCGATAATAGCGGTGACTTTTGTCACTGGCCGCCAGAGCCGATCTTCAGGGAGATTCTCAAGTGCGCTAACAGGATTACTCTGCCCATAACGGCCAATCATCAGCTCCGCGACAAGGGCGGGATAAGCCAGCACCAGAGACAGAACAAGGTAAACAAGAACAAAAGCTGCTCCGCCATTTTCTGCCACCTGCGCCGGAAAACTCCAGATGTTTCCCAACCCTACAGCTGAGCCAGCTGCTGCCAGAACAAAGCCGATACGTGTGCTGAATCCAAAGCGGGGGATAGAAGTGCTCTGCTCTGGTAAATCCGATGGCATGAATGTTCCCTGAATGAATCAATAAATTTATTGGAATATTGGGGACAGTCTAGACGCAGCAAGGGTTCCCCGCTGTTCACGGGGGGTTATGAAGAGCGTTATAGCTGAAAGAACGGCTGCAAAATGCGCGGTACCAAACCGGTAAACTTCAAAGGCGCATCAGTGGCAATGAGGCAGATGCAGTCTTCATGGGTATCGGTGGCAGGCTGGTGATAAATCTCCGGATCAAGATCGGCCACATCACCAGCCTGAAAGCGTCCTACCTCATCGCCGTAGGAGCCTCTGAGCACCATCGTCAGTTCCGACCCGCTATGCCCGTGGATGGGCATGCTGGTTCCCGGTGCAATTTTCAGTAACCGTAACCGGCCTTTGGTGGTGGGAATAATAAATTGCCTGATACCCGGTGCCATGGTTTTCCAGTGCAGGCTATCCAGCTTGTCACCGAGATATGGGCGCAATGGGAGGGGAATATCGCCTTCATCATGAACCGGCGATGCGGGTTGTTCAGGCTCGCTTTGTTCAACAGCATCCAACATTGAGATAATATCGTTTCGTGCATGGGCGGAGAGTTCCGTTTGCTGTTGCTGCTCCATAAGAAAGTGCCCGAGCTGCTCGGCTTCGGCCACAGCCTGCTGACACTGCTCGCACACGGCCACATGACAGGCGACAACAGTAGCCAGAGCGTCTGGCAGGCTGCCTGCGGCGTAACTCATCAAAGAACTGGCATCGGGGTGGTGATGGGGTTTCATAGCTTTTCTCCCGGCTGTGCTTTGGTAAATGCCCGAAGCTTTTCAAAAGCCAGCCGCAGCCCTGATTTCACACTTCCCAGGGGCATATTATTTTCGTCGGCAATCTCCCGGTGGGTTTTTCCTTCGTAATACACCTTGTAAACCAGTTGGGCCTGAGATTGAGGGAGCCTCGCTATGGCCTGCTTGAGCTTATCGCTGTCGGCAGCGACCAGACTGGGGGTATAAGTGGGTTCCGGGTAGTTATCAATAGGGGACATTAAATGGGATTTGTCTTTCCGCATTCTGTCTATCCAGAGGTTTCTGGTAATGCGGAACACCCAGGTTGAAGCGGCTGCCTTATCAGGGTTGAAGTTTCCGCAGTGTTTCCATACTGCCAGCATGGCCTCCTGAACCAGTTCCTCAGCCTGCTCACTGTGGGCACCGCGGCCCATGAGATGACTTTTCAGCCGTGGGGCAAAATAGTCGTAAACCGACAGAAACAGCTGTTTATCCCGGTATTTACCAAGATCAACAAGTGTCCTGTTCAGGTTGCCGGAGTCCGCAGGTTCTGAACCCTCTACACCTTTACCTTCTGGTTTCATAGTCTTGTTATAGATGGCCAAGTGCATCATGAAATAGACAGCTGAAATACATTTATCGTCTTTTACGCAGAATAACAATGCCCGGATCATGAACCAGATGGGAATGTGCTCCGTATAACAGGAAAGCTTCTCCTTTACGGACATCACAATAATGACAAGTCGAAGTTTGAACGTAGCAGTAGTGGGCTCAGGTATATCGGGGCTGTCTTGCGCCTGGCTCCTCTCCAGACAACACAAGGTCACCCTCTTTGAAAAAGATGATCGCTTTGGCGGGCACAGCCATACGGTTGTGGTGAAAGGCGAGGATGAACAGAAGGCTGTTCCCGTTGATACCGGCTTTATTGTCTTTAACGAGAAAACCTACCCCAACCTCACCGCATTTTTTGAATACCTCGGCGTTCCTGTTGCCAAAACGGATATGTCTTTTGCGGTGTCTATTGATCAAGGCAGAACAGAATATGCGGGCACGGATTTAAATGGCCTGTTCGCCCAGAGAAGCAATCTGTTTAATCCCGTGTTCTGGAAAATGTTGATTGACCTGCTGCGCTTCTACCGTGCCAGCCCCACATGGGAAAAGCTGTTAGCACCGGATGTCACCTTGGGGGAGCTGCTCAAAACCCATAAGTTCAGCAAAACATTTATCAACGATCACCTTGTGCCCATGGGCGCAGCCATCTGGTCTACACCCGCAAGCAAAATGTTGGATTACCCCGCACTGGCGTTTTTACGCTTCTGCCAGAACCACGGTTTGTTGCAGCTGACCAGTCGCCCCCAGTGGATGACGGTTGAAGGAGGTAGTCGAGAATACGTGAGCCGGATTATCAGTCAGATTCAGAATGCGTCGGAAGGTTCCTCCACCCTTCAGCACAGCTGTGTGCGCAAAATTAAGCGTTATGCAGATCAGGTGGTAATCACTGATATTCAGGGGCGGGAGCAAGCCTTTGACCATGTGGTGATGGCCTGCCATGCGGATACGTCACTGCGGTTGCTGGATGAGCCTGATGAGCTCGAACAGCTTCTACTGGGGTCTTTTACGTTTCAGAGGAATCGCGCAATTTTGCACAGTGATTCCTCTTTTATGCCCCGTAATACCAAAGCATGGGCAAGCTGGAATTACCTGTTCAACAGCCAGAGTCATAATCAGCAGAAAGCAGAAGACGATAGAGGGCCTTCTGTGACGTACTGGATGAACCGGTTGCAGCATCTCGAAGGTAAACCGCTTTTCGTGACTTTGAATCCGGATACTGATCCCAGGGAGATTCACGGCTCTTACCTCTACGATCATCCCGTTTTTGATACTGCTGCTCTTGAAGCACAGCAGCGGCTCTGGGAGTTGCAAGGTCGCCAGAGAACCTGGCACTGCGGGGCATGGTTTGGTTATGGCTTTCATGAAGATGGTTTGCAATCCGGCCTTGCGGTGGCCGAGGCGCTGGGAGGGCAGCGCAGGCCATGGCGGGTAGAGGGTGAGAATGATCGCCTTGTGTTGCCGGATTATCTGACTGCCCGTCCATCCATTCGGACGGATGCCGGTATGGATGTGCGCCTGTGAGGTCAGCCATCTATAACGGTACCCTGATGCATAACCGGGTGAAGCCCCGCAAGCATCGCTTTACCTATAAAGTTGCATCCTGGCTTTTTGATCTGGATGAGCTGGATACTCTGGACCACACGCTGACATTCTTCTCCCGTAACCGCCTGAATCTGGTGTCCTTCCATGATGGCGATTATGGCGATGGTTCAGATAAGCCTCTGAAAATCTATATTCGCGATCTTTTGTGCGAACAGGGCATTGATAAGCCTGAGCGTATCGAGCTGCTGTGTTACCCCCGTATTCTTGGTTATGCCTTTAACCCTCTGGCGGTTTACTTCTGTTATAGCAACGATGGGCAGGTGATGGCCGTTGTGTATGAAGTCTCCAATACCTTCGGTGAACGACACAGTTACGTTATCCCCGCTGATGCCAGCGGCAGCGAAGCCATCAGGCAACAGGCTGATAAAAAACTTCATGTGTCGCCTTTCTTTGAAACAGACGGTTGCTCCTATCAATTCCGCACCCACGCTCCCGATGAACAGGTTGTATTGGGTATTAGCCTGCACCAGCAGGAGGAGCGCCTGTTCAGTGCGGTATTTCGTGGGGAGCGCCAGTCGGTTTCAGATAGACAGGTACTGAAACAGCTTATCGGCCTGCCATTTATGACGGTGAAGGTTGTTGTTGCTATCCATTGGGAGGCCCTGAAATTGTGGCTGAAACGCATGACGCTGTTTCGTCATAACCGTCGTGGATACTTTTTCAGCTGGAGTGTTGGAACAACAGTGGAACGTTTAAAAATAAAATTATCGGGAGGCACCAGGGGACGCTTATGAACTCCGTAAAAACACAGATTTCTGGCAAGGAAAAACCTCTGCTGGAGCGGGGCCTGACAAACTGGATTGCCAGCCGTCTGGAAAAAGCGGGTGTGTCCGCTATTGAAATACAGATGGGTAACAGTGAACCCTTTGTGATGGGAATCGTCCGCAGCGGTGTTCCTAAACCCCGCATGCAGATCGTGCGACCGGGGGCGGTGGTGCGTTCTGCCCGTAAAGGTCTGCTTGGATGGGCGGAGTCGTATATTGCCGGTGACTGGCTGACGCCGGATATTCAGGCCGTTGCCCACTGGGGAGCCGCAAACGAGGAGCCGTTGGAACGAGTTTTTAACGCCAGCTGGATCAGCCAGAAAATCAACCGCCTGATTCATCGTCTGAATAACAACAGCAAGCGCGGCAGCCGCAAGAATATTGCCGCTCACTATGATCTGGGTAATGAGTTTTATAAACTCTGGCTGGACCCTTCGATGACCTACTCCAGTGCCCTGTTTCACAGCCCATCAGACACCCTTGAACAGGCGCAGCACAATAAATATCAGGCTGTGCTTAACTGGCTGGATATAGAGCCTGACAGTAAGGTTCTGGAAATTGGCTGTGGCTGGGGTGGGTTTGCCCGTCAGTTCAAAAAACATTCGAGCGCAGGTTACCGCGGTGTCACCCTTTCCCATGAGCAGTTGGCCTATGCCCGCGAACATACCGAGGGTGATGTGCAGTTTGAGTTAACGGACTATCGCGATATCAAGGGACAGTATGACGGCATTGTATCCATCGAAATGATTGAGGCGGTGGGGGAGGAACACTGGCCGACCTACTTTCGCAAAATATACGACAGTCTTAAACCCGGCGGCAAAGCTGTGCTGCAGGTCATCACCATTGATGAAAAGCGTTTTGAAACCTATCGGGAAGGTGCCGACTTTATTCAGAAATATATCTTCCCAGGCGGCATGCTGCCTTCCCACTCGATTATGCAGGAACAGATTGCCACCGCTGGCCTTGAACTGCTGAGTACTCACTCTTTTGGCAGAGACTACCAGCGCACTGTGGATGAGTGGTACAGAAACTTCAATGCCAACTGGCAGGCCATTAAACCTCTGGGGTTTGATGAATCGTTCCGGCGTATGTGGAATTACTATCTGGCCTATTGCTCCGCTGGGTTTGCCAACGACAGCATTGATGTGCGTCTTTATCAGATAGGTAAAGCTCTATGACAAGGGAGTGGAGATAAAAACCATGAAAAACCAAAGGCCTGAACTTGTTATTGAGGAGTACTTTCTTGGGAAAACCTGGGCATGGGGGCTGTTTGAGGACAGGTTCGGGACTATACGTCAGTGTTTTAAGGTAGAGATGAATGGCTTGGTTGAGGGCAATCAGTTGACGCTGGATGAACAGTTTTTCTATGAAGATGGCACAGGCTCAAAGCGTCTTTGGAAAATCAATGCACTGGGCAATGGTTTTTACGAAGGCACGGCTGGAGATGTTGCAGGCACTGCCAAAGGTCAAAGTTCAGGTAATGCCTTTGAGTGGACGTATATGCTGGACCTTCCCGTGTCAGGGCGCACGTGGCGGGTGAAACTGGATGACCGCCTGTACCTCCAGGAGGATGATAAAATCATCAACATTGCCCGGGTAAGCAAGTGGGGCTTTCATCTTGGACGGCTGACGTTTTTCTTCAGCAAAGAGATGGGTGTGTTGAATTCAGCCAGACCTTTGATTTAGGTGAGTATCATAGTTCATTTTTTTATCCCGTTGTTCGTATAAACAGCGCGTGTGTGTTAAAAACAGCAGTCTATTTAAGAGGTAAGTGCCCGGACCATTGCTTTCGTATAATGATGGCGAGTGGATTTTTTCGCACTTCAAGGAACAGCGTCGGGAGCGTAGCCCGCTACGTGATAAGAGTTGTGACGCAGCAAGGGCGGAAAAAGACGCCGCCAGACTATGCGAAAGCAATGGTCCGGGTACTTACAATTCTGTAGTGGCACTTTTGACAGGTGGAGGTATTTATAGAGCGCTATGAAAAACATCAAAAAGAATATAGCTCTGCCTATCGTCTATATCCGTCACCTGATGGCATTGATGACCGATCACGGGTTTGATCAGACCATTTTGCTTCGGGGGGCAGGCATTCAGCCCAGCGAACTGGAGCTGGATGACGGTTCTCTTGATTTCGAGCGGTGCGATAAGTTGATTACTCTGTGCCAGCAATCGGGCATTGATGGCCTGGGATGGCAGCTGGGTATGCGACTGAATCTTCCCAGTCACGGCACATTGGCCACGGCTGCCATGGCCAGTCGTTATATTGGGGAAATGCTGAGTATGTCCGTGCGCTATCTGGGCACACGCTTTCCGCTGATGGTGATGTCACTGGAAGTGGATGGTGATACCGCAATCCTGCAGTTCGATGAAGCGCTGGATCTGGGCGACAACCGTCGTTTCTATGTGGAAGCCTTTATCGGCTCCCAGCAGGTCATGAAAATGTACACATTTGGCCCCAATGCGTCGGCCGGCCACACTCTTCATCTGGCGATAGATAAAGTAGATTACTACGACAATTTTGACTTTGGCGACACCACCGTCTCCTACGGTCACGCTGCGCACCAGTACCGTTTCCCTGCGCATTATATTTCCACCCCTATGCCTATGGCGGATGACATCGCTCGGGAGGTGGCTGAACGCCAGTGTCAGAAAATGCTGGCAGATATGAAGGTGGAAACCGGCCTGCTTGGTCGCGTGCTGGCTCATATTCGCAGTAAAGAAGGTGTGATTCCTTCCCTGGAACAAACGGCGGATTATCTTTCCGTTTCTCCCCGCACCCTGCGTCGTCAGCTGCAGGAGCTGGATATTACCTACCGCACGCTGGTTAACCGGGAACGCAAGCGTCTTGCGTTGCACTACCTGCGTAATACCCGTTTAACCGTGGAAGAAATTGCCGAACGTCTGGACTATAACGACCCCAGCAACTTTGGGCGCGCATTCCGCAAGTGGACCGGACATTCGCCGGGCTTCTATCGTCAGACGACGGAAGAGGTTGAAGCGACTGCTTAACCGCCTTTGAATCAACGAATGGTCATAATAAAAGATGTATAAAGAAACCATCTCCCCCCGTTTCTGTGAAACCGATGCTTTAGGACACATCAACAATACTGTGGTTCCCATGTGGTTTGAGAAAGCCCGGGAACCTATCTTCCGGTTATTTACGCCCGATATGGATGTCAATAACTGGAAGTTGATTATCGCCCGCATCACTGTAGATTTTCTGGCCGAGATTTATTACGGCACCGACAACGAAGTGGAGATTATCACCGGGCTGATCAAGGTCGGTAACTCCTCTATGACTATTCGTCAGGAAGTGTGGCAGCGGGGTAAGTGCTGCGCCCGTGGCGATGCAGTAATGATCCATTACAACTATACTGGCGCGCAGTCTGTTTCCATTCCGGATGCCATTCGCTCTGAGTTACAAAACCATCTGTTATCAGAGTAAATCCCTGATGCTGGTGAATCTGGTATAATGTTTTTCCGTTAGAGTCGCAATAAACAAAAATTATACAGCGCAGTAAACGACTGTGACCTGCTTTCTGAGGTAGCCCATGCCCGCTTATCGCTCTCGCACTTCCACCCACGGACGTAACATGGCCGGTGCCCGTGCACTTTGGCGCGCCACGGGCATGAATGACGATGACTTCAAGAAACCTATTATTGCAGTCGCCAACTCTTTTACTCAGTTTGTACCGGGGCACGTGCACCTGAAGGATATGGGGCAGCTGGTGGCGCGTGAGATTGAAAGAGCCGGTGGCGTTGCCAAAGAGTTCAACACTATTGCGGTGGATGACGGTATCGCAATGGGCCACGATGGTATGCTTTACTCCCTTCCCAGCCGAGACATTATTGCAGATTCCGTGGAATACATGGTGAACGCCCATACGGCGGATGCCATGGTGTGCATCTCCAACTGCGACAAGATTACCCCCGGAATGCTGATGGCCGCCATGCGCCTGAATATTCCGGTGATCTTCGTGTCTGGCGGCCCTATGGAGGCAGGTAAAACCAAACTGGCAGAGCACCGCCTCGATCTGGTGGATGCCATGGTGATTGCTGCTTCCGATGCAGATCAGGAAACCGTGGACGAATACGAGCGATCCGCCTGCCCAACGTGTGGCTCCTGCTCCGGTATGTTCACTGCCAATTCTATGAACTGTTTGACCGAAGCGCTGGGCTTATCCCTGCCCGGTAATGGCTCCATGCTGGCAACCCATGCTGATCGTGAACAGCTTTTCCTTGAAGCTGGCCGCCGTATTGTGGATATCACCCGTCGTTACTACGAGAACGACGAAACTCAATTGCTACCCCGTTCCATTGCCAGCGTGAAGGCTTTTGAAAATGCTATGAGCCTGGATATTGCCATGGGCGGTTCCACCAATACGATTCTCCATCTACTGGCGGCTGCTCAGGAAGGGGAAGTGCCTTTTGATATGCAGGATATTGATCGCCTGTCCCGCAAGGTACCCCAATTGTGCAAAGTGGCACCCAATATCCAGCAGTACCATATGGAAGATGTCCACCGCGCCGGTGGTGTGCTGGGTATTCTTGGTGAACTGGACAGAGCCGGTTTGCTGCATAACGATGTACCAACGGTGCACAGTGAAACCTTCTCTGAGGCGCTGGAAAAATGGGACATTATGCAAACCACTGATGAAGCCGTAAGAACCTTCTACCAAGCTGGCCCGGCGGGTATTCGCACAACTCAGGCGTTCAGCCAGAGCATGCGCTGGCCAAGCCTGGATGCTGACCGCGAGAGCGGCTGCATCCGCTCTCTGGAAAACGCTTACAGCAAAGAGGGTGGCCTGGCGGTGCTGTTTGGTAATATCGCGGAAGATGGCTGCGTGGTGAAAACCTCTGGTGTCGATGAAAGTATTCTCGTATTCGAAGGTCCGGCCCATGTGTGTGAAAGTCAGGAAGATGCTGTCAGTGATGTACTGGAAGGCCGGGTAAAAGCGGGTGATGTGGTTGTTATTCGCTATGAAGGCCCTCGCGGTGGCCCCGGTATGCAGGAGATGCTGTACCCCACCAGTTATCTTAAATCCAAAGGTTTGGGCAAAGCGTGTGCACTGTTAACAGATGGACGCTTCTCCGGTGGTACATCCGGTTTATCCATCGGCCATGTTTCGCCAGAAGCAGGGGCAGGTGGCGCTATTGGTTTGGTGGAGAAAGGGGATTGGATTCATATCGATATTCCTAACCGCACTATTAATGTGAAAGTATCCGATGATGAGTTGGACCAGCGCCGTGCTGCGATGGATGTCAAAGGCAAGGATGGCTGGAAGCCAGTAACGGAGCGTCCTCGCAAAGTGTCCACAGCTTTGAAGGCTTATGCGAAAATGGCGACCAGTGCAGATCGTGGTGCGGTTCGGGACTTAAGTCTGTTTGATTAGTGTTTTGCACTTCCTTTCTCTTATTAACGCCCACAAATGAGTGGGCGTTTTCTTTTCAGTGCACTCTCAATATCTCTGTCTACTCTGAAATGGATAGTAAACAGTCCAACAGGGAGTGGATATGAAAGGTGTTTTTCGGAGTTTGGTATTAACAGTCAGCCTGGCATCACCTATGGTTTTGGCTACAGACGACATGAGTGCAGACGCGGAGCAGAACGTTGCTCCTCCTATTGTGGCAGCAGCCATTGCCTATGCCGTACCTGCAACAGCATACAGCCACAGTGCTTTAGGTAAGATTGATGAAGGCAGTAAGGCGCTGGCAAGAAAGCTGTATATTGAATACTCCCAGCAGGTACTCAACGAACAGTTTGAAGGCCGCAGGCCTGACCAGTTACTTTGGCTCCAATACTTGAAAGCTGTTTATATCCCTCTGAGGGACTTTATGTACAGCCAGATTGATGGCAAGACTGTCACGTCATCCTCTAAAATCTCCGACCCCGATAAAGTGAAACAGCGTATCTCCAGAAAGTTGCAGGAGTGGTCAGTTAAGGCGTTCTATTACTATTTCAATCCTTCTGAGCAGGGAATGGCCGCTGGTTTTGCAGATAAAAAAGGCGAAGTGGTAAGCGCGTGTAAAGAGATTCTTGGTAGTCTTGCTCAAAACGCTCCGGGCAGTCAGCTATCTGACTATTACCAGAGTTGCTATCACCCCGTTTCAGATTTACCCGGTGCAACTCTGACACCGCTGATTCCAACAGATGACCTTGCCACAGTGCTGTTATCTCAGGCACGGCTGGCGGTAAACCCGGAAGGTGTTCCACCCCGTCTGGCTCAGGCTGTGACCTGGTATGCAACACTTTCGGATCAAGCGCTGTCGAGTTTTGAATCCGCTATTGCGGACAAAAGTGAATTTAAAGACATTATGATGAAGCTGTTCAGGCGAGGATATTCGCCGGAAACACTGGCCAAGATATTTCGTCAGCACTTTGTAGACTTTGATCTGGCCTATCGAAAAATCTGGTATTACTACGAGAAGCACAAAGCGAAAGAGTGGTATAGGCAGAAGAACGTGAAAACGTTTGATAGCTAAGATATTGCAGAGGTGGTGGATTCTGCGCCACCTCTGCTGTATTTTGTTTTATGTACGCCGGTTAATCCAGGCAATCAGCCCTTCTCCACGTCCAATCAGATAAAACGCCGCCATAAGATGTACTGCAAGCTTGCTGGTAATGCCAACAGATCTGGACGTCGGCTCATGGTCCAGGTCGGCTTCCCACGAAAGGATTATCTTAAGGATGTCAGGCAGTACTATCAGTAGCGAAGGCAGCATCTGCAGGCTTAAAGCCAGCATCCAGAACCCTGTTGCCCGAACTAGCAACCCTATTATGTCATGTTTATTCATCGGGTCCCCAGCCGCTGGTGATTGGTATCCCATGTCTTAATAGACCGGAATGGGGAGAGGAAGTTCAGGTAGGGCGACTTTAGTGCTAGAGGACAATTCAGCAAAACGACGCAGGTGTCGGCATACCCGCCATGCGCATGACCAGCCCCAGCAGCTCATCCTGAGTGGTGTGATTTTGCTCCACTCCCTTGAGTGTGCGGTCAATCAGTGCAGCACGGTCAATCATCTCCCGAATCGCCTTTTCACCGTGGCGGCGAACAAAACCCATGTAACTGTTCTTCTTCTTTTTCAAAAGAAACGGAACCTGCTTATGGGCGCGAGCCACTTGCTCAATCACAGTATCCAGCGCCATGCCTTGGCGCAAGCCGCTGGCTATATGATTTGTCAGTCGCAATTCTCGGGATAAAGACCAAAGCATAATGGTCGGCTCGGTGCCTTCTGCAATCAGGCCGTTGAAGATTCTCAGGCTATGGCGTACATCACCAGCCAGCACTGCATCAGCCAAACCGAAAACATCGTAGCGGGCGTTATCCGCCACCACGTTGCGTACGGTGTCCACGGTAATGAGCTCACCGCTGGCCAGTAACATCAGCCGTTCAACTTCCTGAGCCGCTGCCAGCAGATTACCTTCAAGGAGGTCTGCAAGAAGAGATATGGCTTCAGGCTCGGCATTCAGCCCTGCGCGTTTGAGTCGCTGACCAATCCAGCCGGGTAACTGGTAGGGTTCAACAGGCCAGATTTGAACAAATACACCCTGTTGCTCAAGAGCTGCAAACCATTTGGTCTTTTCCTGCTTTTTGGTGATGCGGGTGGTAATGATCAGCAACAGAGTATCAGGAGGAATGTTGGCTGCGTATTCCTGCAGAAGCTTTTTGCCATCGCCCACTTTGTCGAAGGCTACCCGCAGCTCAATCAGTTGCTTGCTGGCAAACAGGGACAGACTATTCGCTTCTGCCATCACATTGCCCCAGTCAAATCCTGGGTCCACGTGGTGCACAATGCGATCGGTATAGCCATTGTCTCTGGCGGCTTTGCGTATGGCGTCACAGGCCTCCTCGATTTGCAGAGGCTCCTCACCGGACACGACATAAACAGGAGCCAGATTCTTGCGAAGCTGACCCTGAAGCTGATCAATACGGGTTTTCATAAATTACTTATTGGCCCTGATCCGAGGCGGGTAGAGCAACGGCTTCTGCTGCCTCGCGCGCTTTTACGGCTTGCTCTATGAGTGCCGTCAGTTCTTCCTGGGATAGAGAGGCCACACGGCGAGTCAGGTTGGCAGCCAGGTTTCTCTGGATTTCATTCCAGGTATCGCTCGCTTCACTCTGGGAGGCGTTGTATTGGTTGTTATGGCGCTGATAAGTACCGTGCTGCTGGAGCAGGGTATCAGGAATAAGGATCAGGCCATCATTGCTGATAAGCTGCCATGACAGGGAGCCCGTGACGTCGTAGTCCGTCACAATACCGCCGCCGGAAGTGGTTACGGTCGCTTCTTCATGCTCAAGGCTGGTGATATGAATTTGATAAGGTGCGTTGCTGGTAACAGTGATTCCAGCCTGTTTCAGCGATTCGCTCAAGGTGCGCTGAAAAGCACGGTCAGACACTTGCAGAGAGAGTTTCTGAATCTCGGAGGCAACATTCATAGTACCCCGCAGCTGAAAGCCACAGGCGGTGATCATAAAAGCCATAACGGTCACCAGGACCGGTGAGAAAATCCTTTGAATTCGGGTCATAATTACTGATTCACTGTTAGCCGGACTGTTCCTGAATCGGCAATTATAACCACGGACTGGAAGGAAAACGATGGGCGCTTACTCTCTGGGTGGGACGTATGCCAGAAAAGGGTGATGCAGGGCTTCATCGGGAGTCATTCTGGTTTGCGGGTTGACATCCAGCATTCTGCTGAGGAAATCGACGGCCAGATGCGTATACTCGGGTGGTTGAGAGAGCAGGGCGGCTTTTAATTCCCTCTCCATATGCTCTTTGGCCCTGTCGGATTTGGTCCATTCCTTGTAGTGTTGAAAGTAACGATTAAGATCTCTGACGCCAGTGGTATCCATATATTTTTTTCCGGTGATCATTTCGAAGAAAACACAGCCAGCGGAAAACATGTCTACTTCAATACCGTAACTTGTTTTTCCGCCATTCAGGGCTGTCTCCATCAGTTCGGGTGCGGCGTAGGCAGGGGTTCCTTTTAAAACCGTGCTCTGGTTATCGGGTAAATGCTCTGCGAACCCGAAGTCTGCGATTTTTACGGCTCCCTGCTCTCTGCCCTCTGTGTCTTTCTCTGGCCCGAGCCGACCGGGATTTATCAGGATGTTGGCGGGTTTTATATCTCTGTGAATAACATTGGCTGATTTCAGATAGGCGAGCCCTTTGAGTACCTGAGTACAGGCTTCCTGCTGTAGCGGTAAAGGCAGCTTTCCACCATATCGGGCTTCCTGTGGGGTAGGATTGGCTGGTGTCCTTTTATTCTCAGGGGCTTTGATGATACGAGAGAGAGGAACGCCACCATCTTCCATAAATATCTCTGTTTGCTGGAGTGGGTCTAAGGAGGCTTGACGACTGATAGGCGTAATGCTCACCAGGTTGGGGTGTCTTAAGCTCTTCTGGATCCAGAGCTCCTTAGCCAGCGCCTCGCGAGCTTCGGTATTGGGGGCTCCGGTATCGGGTGCTTTAAGCACTTTGCGAACCTTAAGTTTTCCAGCGTACCCCTCAACAAACGAATCCACTTTACCGAAGCTGCCTTCACCAAGAGTTCGGAAAGGTCTCAACTCTTTATTTATCACCTGAGCCGATGGCTCTGGTAGCCTCTTACCCTGTAGCACGGCCTTTATCTTCTTCCAGCGGTCTGTCCATTTGTTTGCCTGAGGTGATCTTTGTGATTCAGGAATTGTTTCATGTCTCAGGCGTTCAGCTTCTTGAGACGTTGTGGGCTGAGTGATGTGGCGGATATTTCTTTTATCAATGACGGTACCGCTTTTCAGCTGGACAAAATCACTGGGAGCTGTCCCCCCGAGTTTTTTTTTGATGAAGTGGTAGGCAATAGCTATGCGCTTTCCCAGCGATGCTTTGGAACCTGACTCTTCGCTTGGCTTTTCAGGGGGCTGTTGAGGGCTCTGTGGGGATTGGGGATTGTTATGGATCATGGTGAACGCATCCGTGCGAGGTTTTGTTTAACTGGTTTTGTTTAACTATAGGGTGCGTTCACGGTTTGGGTGCTTACACACCTGCTACAAGCTGTTTGCAAAGTTGGGGTGTTAAATATTGTGCGTGATAAGACGTGATGATCGGATTATGAGCTACTTTGTTCTCTTGTTCCGGTTTTGTCTGGCCTTGGGAAATGCATAAAAATGCAGGTTCGATGCAAGTGATAGATATAATCAACCCTGTCTCTGAAAAAAAGCTGTATAGCATTGAAGAGGCAAGTGACGCAGATATATTCGCAGCCTTTGCAAAGGCACGTTTAGCCAGCGATGAACTGTACGGCTCCACTGTGCAGGAGCGTACTCGCGATATTCTCCGGGTCATTCAATATCTGCAGGATAACGAAGAGCGTTTGCTGGACAGAATTGTGGAAGAGTCTGGCCGCAGCCGTGGTGACGCTATGTTGTCGGATATGGTGCAGATGCTTGAAGACTGTCACTGGCTGGTTGAAAACGCGGCTCGCGTGCTGGCCGATGAAAAGGTGCCAACGCCTATTACCCTGTTTGGGAAAAAATCTCATATCTACCATGAGGCCCGTGGTGTGGTGCTGGTGATTTCACCATGGAATCTCCCCCTTGCCATTGCCGGAACAGCTGCGCTGTTTGCTTTTGCTGCGGGTAATGCAGTGATTATCAAACCTTCCGAGCAAACGCCCATGAAGGGCATATTTGAGGAGATCAGCAAGCTTTCCCCTCTTTTATCTCAGGCAATTACAGTGGTTTATGGGAGTGGTGAAACGGCTCAGAAACTCATCGCCCAAAGGCCCGATTTTATATCGTTTACCGGCAGTGTTCGCACAGGGAAAAAGATTCTTACCCAGGCCGCGCCGCTGGTGATTCCTGTTATTGCGGAGTTAGGCTCCAAAGACGCGATGATTGTGTGTGATGACGCTGACATTGATCGTGCTGTTGGTGCAGCAGCCTGGGGCAATATGCATAACAGCGGGCAGAGTTGCACGGCTATTGAACGACTCTATGTTCAGAGCGGTATTTATGACGAATTCGTTCGGCGTCTGAAAGCTGCATTTGAGAAAGTTACGTTAGGTACAGGCCCGGATCATGATATGGGTGCTATTACCACACCGTTTCAGATGGACATTATTGATGGCCAGATTCGCGATGCCCGGGAAAAAGGCGCTGATATTATTTGTGGAGGTGAGCCCGCCGGTCACGGGGGGTATAAGCCGACGATTGTGCTGAATGTCACTGATAAAATGCGTTTGGCGACAGAGGAAACCTTCGGCCCTGTGGTACCGGTTTATGCCTTTGGTACTGTCGAGGAGGTGGTTCGTCTTCATAATCAGTGTGACTTTGGCTTGAGTACCAGCGTCTGGACAACAGATCCTGCTATAGCGGACCACATTACCCGAGCGGTAGTGACCGGATGTGTGAATATCAATAACGTCATGCTGACGGAAGGTAATGCAAACTTGCCTTTTGGTGGAGTGAAGTACTCTGGCTATGGCCGCATGAAAGGTGCCGAAGGCCTTTTGGGAATGACACGCTCTAAAGCTGTTCTCGTTGACAACACTCGTGGAAAGCCGGAACCAAACTGGTACCCCTATTCTCAGGAAAAATTATCGTTAATGAGTCGTTTAATGCGCGCTGTTACCAGCCCTGCAGGGCCGGGGAAGCTGTTTGCTCTGGCGCGGGTAGGCCTGGCTCTTGATAGCTTGCTGAAGAAAGATTCTGAATTAGACACCTGAGCGCGAATATAAGAACAAGGTCTTTATGAAACTACTACTGTTCGTTGCTGTAGCCACCTTTTTTTACTGGCGTCGGGATTGTGGCCGCCCCCATTCACTTTATTTTCAGAAGCTGCAGAGCTTGCTGAGAAAACATGGTGTTGGTTATCCACGATTAGTGATCGATCTCGACAAACTGGATGCCAATATTCAGCAGGTAAAAAATGTAGTAGGTGATACTTCGGTATTACGAATACCGGCCAAATCCTTGCCTTCTTTTGAGTTACTCGAATACCTGCAAAAACAGCTCAACACATCCCGGTTAATGGTGTTTCATCAGCCATTCCTGAACCAGTTGCTGGAGCGTTTTCCTGAGGGTGACTTTTTGATAGGCAAGCCCTTTCCCGTGAGTTGTGCCCGAACAGTGCTTGATACCCAACCTGAGGTGGGATCCGGCCGGGTGAAGTGGCTGATAGACACCTATGAGCGGTTGGAGCAATACATTGACCTTGCCAAAGAAAAGCAGCTTTGCTTGAAACTGGCGGTTGAGATTGATGTGGGACTGCATCGGGGTGGCGTGCAGACTACCGGTAACTTTCTTCAGCTATTGAAGCTGATAGCAGCTAATAAAGAGCATGTATCGTTTGCCGGTTTGATGGGATATGAACCCCATATCAGCAAACTATCCGGTCTTCTTGCCTCTTTGCGAATAGGAGAGAAGGAGAAGGTTATGGAGCGGTATCAGGCTTTTGTTGATGTGGTAAAGCACAGCTACCCGGACTTTTACGCTGAGGGGGTGTGCTTTAACTCCGGCGGAAGCATGACATACTCCCTTTACGGAAAACTGGACCGTAAAGGCCACCGAGGGGAGATCAATGATCTGGCCGTTGGATCTGCCTTTGTAAAGCCCGCAAGCTTTGATCTGGAAACCCTGACTCATCATCAGGCGGCTGTTTTTATTGCGACTCCGGTTCTTAAGGCTCTGGATACTTTAAATGTACCGCTGTTGGAAAAGGTATCGGGACTATGGAAAACCCTGTCGCCTAATTTCGGGAGGGTGTTTTTCACCTATGGTGGTTGGTGGAAGGCCAGACTTGAGTCCCCTAAAGGGCTGAGGAATAACGTGCTTTATGGGCGCAGTACAAATCAGGAGTTGTTGACAGGATCGGAGGCTACAGGTTTGAATGTTGACGACTTCATTTTTATGCGGCCAACTCAGAGCGAATATGTCTTTCTCCAGTTTGGTCGCATACTTGTTGTGCGAAAAGATGAAGTTGTTGGTGAGTGGGCCACCTTCAACCTCGATTATTGAATCCACCAAATTCATCGTAACTGGCGAAGAGCTGACAAAGGGGAGAAAAGCGGTCGACCTGGGTGAAAGAGTCGGCCGCTTTGAGCGAAATTCGGGCTATTTAAAAGGGAATGCTTAAAAGCGGTTAGCGATATGGGCACCGACAGGGCGACGAGGACGTTCAGTGGCGATGCTGACACGAATATCTCGACCATTCACTGCAGCGCCGTCGAGAGTCAGTGCAGCTTTGGCTGCAGCTTCATCAGTAAAAGTAACAAAAGCAAAACCGCGGGAACGGCCAGTTTCACGATCCAGAATGATTTTCACTTCTTCCAGCTCACCATGCTGGCTGAAAACCTCTGTCAGTTCATCTTCCGTTGCACGGAATGAAAGATTACCGATGAACAGCTTGTTTTGAGCCATGACCAAATGCTCCGATGATAATTCTATTAATTGTTTGATGGCTGGACTTTCATTCAGTTCACGCCATACCACTGAGCAAGTGTCTGGCTGGTATGACGCTCTTAAAGGTCCTCAGCGCAAAACTAAAACAAAAAAAACAAGGGATTGCAAAGCAATTGGATAACGAAATATTGATTTTTGTTTTCCGGGTGATACAAATCAAAAAAACGAATGATACCAAGGGTTTGCGCAGAAAGCTGATCGATTTTCTTAACTCTTGATTTGTTGTTTATATAGTCAAAAAATAGGTGTTTATGCATTTCGTTAATATAGTGTAAAAAACATTCAAGTGTGCGCAAAAAACGACCTGTATCAATACTTCGTCAATTACTCGTAATTAGCGGTTGGTAACAATCGACAGACTATAAACCACAGGAGTATTGTTGCGCCATATTCCGATGCCCTCCCGAGTTCTTTCTCTGTTTAGTGCTCCTGAGAGCTTTTTTGATCCTAATTTCTTCTTGGTAACAGTTATGCAATATCGCAAGGAAGAAGATCTTCTGGGTACTATGGAAGTACCTGCAGATGCTTATTACGGTATCCACACTCTCCGTGCTCTGAAAAATTTTCAGATCAGTCGGGAGCGTATCGGTGATAGCCCTGAATTTGTTCGCGGCATGGTTTCTGCTAAAAAAGCAGCTGCACTGGCTAACAAGCAGCTGGGCACTATCGATCCAAACATTGCTGATTACATTGTAAAAGCTTGTGATCTGATCCTGGACACTGGCCGCTGCATGGACCAGTTCCCAACTGATGCTTTCCAGGGGGGGGCTGGCACCTCCGTTAACATGAACACCAACGAGGTTGTAGCGAACCTTGCTTTGGAACTGATGGGTCACGAGAAAGGCCGTTACGACGTTGTTAACCCTAACGATCACGTAAACAAAAGTCAGTCTACCAACGACGCTTATCCAACAGGCTTCCGCGTTGCTGTTTACAACAGCATTGGCTCTGTTCTGATGAACCTGAACAATCTGGTGGAAGCTTTTGAAGCTAAGGCTGCTGAGTTCGACGATATCCTGAAGATGGGCCGCACTCAGCTGCAGGATGCCGTTCCTATGACGCTGGGTCAGGAATTCAAAGCCTGGGCTATGACTCTGAAGGAAGAAGTGAAGAGCATTCAGCGCACTCGTGAGCTGGTTCTGGAAGTAAATCTGGGCGCTACCGCTATCGGTACCGGCCTGAATACTCCGGAAGGCTACTCTGCTGTTGCTGTAGAGAAGCTGGCAGAAGTCACTGGTCAGCCATATGTACAGGCTGCTGATCTGGTTGAAGCGACTTCCGACTGTGGCGCTTATGTGATGATTTCCAGCGCACTGAAGCGTATGGCGGTTAAGCTGTCCAAGATCTGTAACGATCTGCGTCTGCTGTCTTCCGGCCCACGTGCTGGTCTGAACGAAATCAACCTGCCTGAGCTGCAGGCTGGTTCTTCCATTATGCCTGCAAAAGTTAACCCAGTTATCCCTGAAGTGGTTAACCAGGTTTGCTTCAAGGTGATCGGTAACGACATGACCATCACTATGGCTTCTGAAGCCGGTCAGCTGCAGCTGAACGTAATGGAGCCAGTCATCGCTCAGAGCCTGTTCGAGTCCATCAACCTGCTGGCTAGTGCCTGTGAGACTCTGACTGAGAAGTGTGTAACCGACATTACCGCTAACCGTGAAGTTTGCGAGCAGATGGTTCTGAACTCTATCGGTATCATCACTTACCTGAACCCCCACATCGGTCACCACGAAGGCGATATCGTTGGTAAGGTTTGTGCAGAATCTGGTCGCAATGTGCGTGAAGTTGTACTGGAGCGTGGCCTGCTGGACAGTGAAGAGCTGGACAAGATTTTCTCCATTGAGAATTTGAAGCACCCTGCCTACCACGGCAAACGTTTTCATGTGAACGTTTAATCACGGCTTCAAACTCTGTTTCAAAAAATCGGGCCTGGGGAGTCTCTCCAGGCCCGATTTTTATGTCAGTCTACGTCCATAGCCTCTTTCTCCTTTCGCTTCTCTTCATTTTTCTTATCCACTGCTTTTGGTGGAT
>NZ_SMME01000437.1 GCF_009711465.1 Parendozoicomonas verongulae
TTTCAGGTTATCCGTGCCCCCCATAATCTGGAGGTGTCTGCCCATGGCCAGCTCGATCTCCCTATCATCACAGGGGATATTCGCCTGCCCTCCGGCCGCTCGGGCGCGTAGCCCGGTAAAGATGTCCAGGGCAGCTTTCAGGTTATCCGTGCCCCCCATAATCTGAAGATGTCTGCCCAGTGTTAACTCAATCTCTTTGTCATCACAGGGTGTATCCACCTTCCCCCCGGCCGCTTGGGTGCGCAGCCGGATATAGATCTCCAGGGCCGTTCTTAGATTATCTACTCCCCCTATGAGCTCGAGGTGTCTGCCCAGTGTCAGCTCGATATCCTTGTCATCACAGGGGGTATTTACCTGCCCCCCGGCCGCTTGGGTACGCAGCCGGATAAAGATATCCAGTGCTGCTTTCAGGTTGTTCGTGCCACCCATTATCTGAAGATGCCTGCCCAGTGCTAACTCAATCTCCTTGTCATCACAGGGGGTATTTGCCTGCCCTCCGGCTGCCCGGGTACGCAGCTGGGTAAAGATCTCCAGGGCCACACTTAGATTGTCCGGGCTTCTCATGAGCTGGAGAAGTCTGCCCAGGGCCAGTTCGATCTCCTTATCATTACACGGGGTATTTGCCTGCCCCCTGGCTGCACGGGCGCGTAGTCGGGTAAATATCTCCAGAGCTGTTCTCAGGTTCTCCTCCCCCCCCAAGACCTGGAGTACTCTGCCCAAAGCCAGTTCGATCTCCTTATCGTCACAGGGGATATCCGCCTGTCCTCCGGCCGCCCGGCTACGCAGCCGGGTAAAGATATTCAGGGCCGCTTTCAGATTCTCTGTGCCACCCATGAGCTGGAGGTGCCTGCCCAGTGTT
>NZ_SMME01000534.1:0-450 GCF_009711465.1 Parendozoicomonas verongulae
TATGTGTGCTGTCCGCAGGGTGTATGGCAACGCTGCCTGTCGATATCACATCGACTGCCTGCAACGGAATAGGGTAAAGAGGCCTGCTCTTCTCTTCTGATGCATAAGTAGCAGTTGCAGACAGGCCGATCACTACGCAAAGACTGCTGACAACAAAGTTCAGTCTGAAAACCATTTCCTTCCCCCTCACCGATAAAAAGAACAAGGAAGTTAGCATAATATCTGGCGGCCGCTTGTGATGTTGGTGTTTACGGCGCTGAATCTTGTCCTGCCAGTGACACTGAGGATATTGATGACCATATTGTTACACCATGCAGTCCGTACACTGTCAGGGTATGGTTGTGAAAAGGACAGAACGGATCACTCATCTTTCCTACTCTGCTGGGTGCATCCGTCCTCGTTACAGACAAAAGGCCTGTTCCCTGTGTGGATGCGCTTGTGCTTGGTGAG
>NZ_SMME01000534.1:648-1257 GCF_009711465.1 Parendozoicomonas verongulae
GGAGGATTGCCTGAAGGACCGGTTGCACCCATCCTGATCACAGATGAAAGGTCTGGCTTCTGTGTGGGTACGCTGGTGGTTGATGAGATGGGAGGATTGGCGGAAAAACTTCGTGCATCCGTCAGAGTCACAGGCCAAGGGCTCGCCGTAGATGCGTATGTGCGCGAGATATTCTGGGTCCACCCCGGAGGTGCTCGTGGGTGTCTGATCGCTGTCAGGCTGACTCTGATTCACTTCAGTAGGAGTACATAAGATGTCAGGAGTTTCATTGTTACTGGCAATGCGACAAGTAGTCGATGGGCTCCTAACCCATGTTGTGGCACCTGTTTCAACCTCCAGATGTAGCGCAGCCATTGGTTCCGTGAGTGTGACCTGAGTTTTTTGTTTTTTCTCACGACAATGCACAAGGTGGTGCACGGCCGATCTGTTTACGGTACAAGGTGTGGATTCACCGGGGTAAATATGTGTGCTGCCCGCAGGGTGTATGGCAATACTGCCTGTTGACATCACATCTAATGACTCTACCGGAGTAAGGTGAGGATGTTTTCCCCTGTCTTTTGATACCTTAAGGTGAAGATAGCTGCTCTTGTCTTCTGATGCATAGGTAGC
>NZ_SMME01000710.1 GCF_009711465.1 Parendozoicomonas verongulae
CTGCCGGCAATCAGCAAAGTCAGCAGGGTAATCATGAGGCTTTTGGAAACCGGGTGGCTGGAAGATTGTGGTGTGCTGGCAGCAGTTTTTACTTCCTGAGCAGGCTGCACAGCGACCTCCAGAATTTCTGGTTCCGGTTCGGAAATTGGCTCTGGCTGAGCAGAAGGCTGCTCTTTGCTCACCTCAAGGTCAAACAGGTAACCTTTTTTGGGGATAGTTTTAATGATGCGGTAGGGGCGAGTCTTATCTTTAAGTTGCCCTCGCAACAGGCTAATGACCTGCCGTACCAGGTTATCTGACACTTGATTTCGTTCCCAGACATTGTCTGCAATAGTGCGTGTACTGAGAACCTCACCTTGCTGTTCAATAAAAAACTCCAGCAGCCTTGCCTGCAACGGCTCAAGGTGAATATCTTCTTCGTCCAGAGTCAGTCGATTTTCAGAAGGTGAAAACGTAATAGCTGGCTCATGGTGAAGTATGTATTGGACTGCAGGCATTTTCGTGTTTGGCAAGTATGGGATGCGCGGGATATTACGTGAGACAGGCTTTTGGTAGCAAGTCGGGCTATCCCTGAGTCCGGGTACTTATCCCAGCCGCAGGAGGAAACATGACAATTTGCGACAAAAGGGTATCTCTCTGAAAAACTTTTACGTCAGGGCTGCGTTTAAATAGATAAATCTTATACGTAAATACAACCGGGAGAACGTAATGAAAAAAGCATCTGTACAGAAAGCAGCAGCACTGGCACTAGGTATGACTGTTGCCAGCTCTGCAATGGCATGGGGATGGTGGGATAATGACAAAGACCACAATGATGAAAGAGGCTATGCCGAGCATTGCATGGAAAACGGCAAGCATCGCGGTCATATGAAAGGCTGGTTCCATGGCGATAAAGAGCAACTGGTGTCCAGGGAACTGACTGTCGATCAGGTACAAACTCTGGTCGAAGCCCGTTTGATCCGCATGGGTAATGACAATATTAAGGTTGGCCAGGTTACAGCTAATGACGATGGCTACAGTGTCACTATTGTCACAGCACGTTCAGGTGATTTGGTAGAAACTATTGAACTGGCCAAGAACGGTATGCCAGTGGCGATGATGGAACGTTGGGAGAAGCGTGCAGAGCACCGTAAAAACTAAAACGACCAGAAGCAGTGTAAATTTGTCGTAAATAGATACGACACAGAGCGGGTGTTGACTCGGCCTGGTGCCGTAATCGATACAGATATCAGGCTGCTAAGCATTGTGGCCTTTACGTAAAGCATGGGAACATTCGGGGAGATTTAGGTTTCCCCGTACTGGTATCTGGATTATCTAAGCGGCACAATCGCCGCAATTTTCAGGAATCTGTTCCTGTGTTCACCTGCTCTGTCATTTGAAAACCCATGTCGGGGTTTTAGGCAGGCGCCACTTTTCAGAGTGAATCTCGATTATGGCACTAAGCATTTTTGATATCTTCAAAATCGGCATTGGCCCTTCCAGCTCCCACACTGTTGGTCCAATGTGGGCTGGTCAGCGCTTCCTGAATGACCTGCGCGAGAAAGGTATTCTGGGCAGTGTTGAGACTGTTCGTGTTGGCTTGTACGGTTCTCTTGCCCTGACCGGTAAAGGACACAGCACTGACAAGGCGGCTCTTCTCGGCCTGGCTGGTTATCGCCCTGATGATGTTGACCCTGACATGGCTGATCAGGCTTTTGAAGATATTGTAAACACCGGTGTCATGAAGCTGGGTGGTGAGCACGACATTAACTTCGACTACGACAAGCACATGATCTTCCACTTCGGCGAAGTGCTGGAGCACCCCAATGGTATGCGTGTTTACGCTGCCGATAAGAATGGCGTTGTCGTTTATTACAAAACCTACCTGTCCACTGGCGGTGGCTTTATTGTTTGCTCCGATGAGTTCAACAAGCCAGCCAGTGCTGCTGATGGTCATGCTGAAGAAACGATCTCAGCTATACCTTACCCATTCCAGTCTGCTGCAGAGCTGCTGACTCTGTGCGAACAGCACAACATCACTGTCGCGGAACTGGCTCTGGCGAACGAAAAAGCTCTGCATCAGGGTAACATGGATGCTGTGAATGCAAAGGTGGATCACATCTGGGATGTGATGCGCAACTGCATTGAGCGCGGCCTGCGCATGGAAGGTGAGCTGCCAGTGAGCAAAATGCAGCGTCGTGCTTCTACTATGCACAAGCAGTTGATGGCAAACCCTGAAGCCATGCTAAAGGATCACTTCTCTATTATGGACTGGGTGACTCTGTTCGCTATGTCTGTCAATGAAGAGAATGCCTGTGGTGGTCGTGTTGTCACTGCACCTACGAACGGTGCGGCAGGTATTATCCCTGCGGTACTGGCTTACTACACCCGCTTTATTGATGGTGCTGACCAGAACGGCGTGCGTGATTTCATCGCAACCGCAGCGGCTATCGGCATGTTGTATAAAATGAACGCGACTATCTCTGGTGCTGAAGCGGGCTGCCAGGCAGAAGTGGGTTCTGCATGTTCTATGGCGGCCGGTGCACTGGCTGCTGTTCTGGGTGGAAACGTGCATCAGGTTGAGAACGCAGCCGAGATCGGCATGGAACACAACCTGGGTATGACCTGTGACCCTATCGGCGGTCTGGTTCAGGTTCCCTGTATCGAGCGTAACGGAATGGCTGCCATCAAGGCGATCACGGCAACCCGTATGGCTATGCGTGGTGACGGTAACCACGAAGTCTCTCTGGATTCCTGCATTGAGACGATGTATCGCACAGGCCTGGATTTGCAAAGCAAGTACCGTGAGACCTCAACCGGTGGTCTGGCAGTGTTTGCCAAGCCTCAATGTGTCGCTTAATTTCAAAATTTAAACGACAACTGATAAATCCCGTAGCAGAAATGCTGTGGGATTTTTTATGGGTAATTAAGCAACGGAAACCACATTATTTGAAAGCCTTAACTGTAAAGATTGATTCAGCAATGTTTCCAAAAACTGTATGGAACTGTTGATGTTTACAAAAGGTAATTCGCAAAAGCGAAGGCGACTATCGGTTTCTGTAGATTTATTGATGCGTGTCATTGGCATGCGCGGGGCTTAGTAAGCAAAATCGCGCACAACAAATGGGTTGATACGTGGGCGCCGCCAGAGAGCTTTCTGGTGAGGGTGTATTTCTATTCCAGCTTCATTCGCTCGCATCAAGTAACGTGAAATCAGTTTGGGCCTAGAATTATTATGAGTACAGCGGTTTCTTCTCTGCCGTCTTCCAAAAAAGGGGCGCTCCAGCGTTTCCTTGATGTCGTCGAACGGGGTGGTAACGCCCTTCCTCATCCAATCATTATGTTCTTCTACTTTGCTGCGGGCACTGTTGTCCTGTCGGCACTGCTGAACTGGATTGGTGTATCGGTTACTTATGACGCAATGGATCGTCATACTGGCGAGCTGACTGCAACAACTGTGGGCATCGAAAGTCTGCTGACGGCAGACGGTGTGCGCTTCATGTTTACCAACGCTATCCGCGCTTTCACCGGCCACGCTGCACTGGGAACCATTCTGGTTGCCATGCTGGGTGTTGGTGTTGCTGAACACTCTGGCCTGATCGGCGCGATGCTGAAGCGTCTGGTACTGGCGACTCCAAAGAGCCTGCTGAGCCCTATTCTGGTATTCGCGGGTATTATGTCTAACGTCGCTTCCGACGCCGGTTACGTTGTACTGGTACCACTGGGTGCGATTGTTTTCATGAGCTTCGGTCGTCATCCACTGGCCGGTATTGCTGCAGCCTTCGCCGGTGTATCCGGTGGTTTCTCCGCAAACCTGGTGATCGGTTCTACCGACCCTCTGTTGGGGGGGATCTCCACTGAAGCGGCTCGCATCATGGACCCAACCTACATGGTGACTCCTGTTGCGAACTACTACTTCATGTTCGTATCTACCTTCCTGATCACCATTGTTGGTACCTTTGTGACTGACAAGATCGTAGAGCCTCGTCTGGGCTCCTACGGTGGTGAAATGGGTGAAAAAGCCAAGGGCATGACCCCTGAAGAGCTGGCTGGTCTGAAGCGTGCCAAGTGGGCATTTATTGCACTGATCGCGCTGTTGTGTGCACTGATCATTCCTGAAGCCGGTCCTCTGCGTGATCCTGTTTCCGGTGAGATTCTGGGTAACTCTCCTTTCATGCAGTCCATCATCCTGATCCTGACTGCCATGTTCCTTATTCCTGGTGCAGCTTACGGCTTTGCGTCCGGTAACTTCGACAGCAACGAAGGCATTGTGAAGGGTATGGTTCAGTCCATGGCTTCCATGGCCAGCGTACTGGTTATCATCTTCGTATCTGCCCAGTTTGTATCTTACTTCACCTACTCCAACCTCGGCATCGTTGCTGCGGTATCAGGTGCAGAGCTGCTGAACGGCATTGGCTTCACTGGTATTCCTCTGGCCGTAGCCATGGTTGTACTGTCTGCCATCGTGAACCTGTTCATGGGCGGTGCGAGTTCCAAGTGGCTGATCATGGCTCCTGTGTTCATCCCAATGTTCATGCAGCTGGGCTTCACTCCTGAGTACACTCAGGTGGCTTACCGTATCGGTGACTCCACCACTAACATCATCACCCCGCTGATGACCTACTTCCCCATCATCGCCAGCTTCGCGGCTCGCTATCAGGAAGAGAATGGTCCTAAGATTGGTATGGGTACTGTGATCTCCATGATGATGCCATACACCTTCTTCTTCCTGGGTGGCTGGATCGTACTGTTCGTAATATGGAGCATGCTGAACCTGCCTCTGGGCCCTGGTGCAGCGATGTTCATGTAAGACTCTCTCCTCTTGCAAGAGTTTCGTATTCTCCCTCCTCTCAAGGAGAGCACGAAGATTAGGTAGGGCGGGGCTTTCGCCCCGTCCCTCCTCCAGGACCTTGCGTACGGGCCTCGTACACGGTTCCTGCCCCCCCCCTCCACGAGTTCATCTTGCGATAACAGCCCCATGGGTTGTTTTCTTTTATGGGCGCCTGAACCACATGGGTCAAATGTTAAAGCAAACCAAATGTCCGGGCTTAAGTACCAGGAAGACGTACCAGAGGAATTTTCTCACTATCCTGAGCTTCACTGGCACATAAACACTCCTTTAATGCCCCTCTGTGTTTATGGGCGCAGACAATGGCCGTCGTACCTGCCAGAACTGCTGGCACAAGCATAGCTGCTGCCCCCGCCCAGTTAAAATTCGGAACAGCCTGACCGGGGTTGATGTTCACAGAATAAGCATCATGGGATGTCCACTGTGCACAGCCTCCATACTGGGGAAGCTCAACATTTACCACTCTTGGTGCAGCGGTACTGTCTGTAACTGTGTATCGGGGAACAAAGGTCAGCAGGTTGCCATCAACCTGCAACCTATAAGCCAGCCCGCTTTCGGGGGCGGGTGTAACGTTCCGGGCATCCTCCAGCCGTGCATGCCAGGCATCCTTTTCCTGGGTGACGCGACTCATACGTTCCAGAAAGATATCTGTCTGATTTTGCCGGGCGATGTAGAGCCAGTTATGGTCAGCACCCAGCCCTATCACCGAAGTATCAGGATAATCAGTTACGCTCAGGTTGTATTGTGCTGAAACGTTGGTCTGTGTCCCTGAGAACGACATCTGGTGATAATGAACAGTATCCTTGGTTGCACTGTCGTTACGCACCCAGATGCCATAGCGGTCTGTTTCCCTTTCCGGAGTGAACATCACCGGTTGACCAAAGTGTCCGTCAAGCGAGGTAACTTCATACCCCCCCTGACTGTTATCCAGCGGAAAACGTACTAATTGCAGGCCTCCGGAGTCGGTTGAATAAAACGTTGTTAAATGGGTTGGGTCTGCAAGCTGGCCAACCAGCGCTTCTGCCGGAGGCAGGGTGCCATTTGAGGCCGCTGGAGAATAGAGCAGGAAACCATTGCGGCCAAATGAGCTGTCTTTACCAAGGGCAGTGCCGTCCCAGTTCAGGCGGCTTATTAGTATCACTCCCTGCTCATCGGATTGCTCGTTATAGGGGTAACGCTGATGACTGACCAGAAACAGAGAATCATGACCGCCAGACACAAGGGCATGCGCCTGCTCATTGGGGTAGTGGCACGTGCTATCACAGGAAGAAGTCTGCTGGCAAAATGTCTCCTGCGCTGTACGCCAGCCCTCCGGTTGTGTGGTATTGAGACTGAGCATCTGTCTACTGGCCTCAATCTGATCTGGCGGGTAAGCAGCAGTATCCAGAAAACCCTTGGCACCAGGAATATACACGCGGTCATCTATGTGCCCTATGGCTTTAAGGGGGGAATCTCCCGTATTACGGCCTGAACTCAGGACGATATTACGATGCATTGTGGACTTTGCTTGCCCTATATATCCGGCAGAACCATTGCCGTCTAGCGCTGTTACGTTCATTTGCCCATCTGTCTGGCTGAACCTGGTGTTCTGAGTACTCTCCAGCTGACCTCCACCTGCTCCGGCAGCCTTATTTGCTACGACTTCTATTT
>NZ_SMME01000658.1:0-1542 GCF_009711465.1 Parendozoicomonas verongulae
AGAGTTAAGCAAACTGGTCGAATCGAAGGTAGCGCCGCAAAGGCAGGTAGTGTTCCACCTCCCTTTGCACCGGATATCTCTGCTGCTCTGGCGGTGGCTTTTAAGCTGGTTAACCGAATCAAAGGTGTTGCCACAGGGGCAGGTGGTGTTCCGCTTCCCTTTGCATCGGGCATTTCTGTTGTTCCGCTCTCCTCGACATACGACTTCCCTTTCATCTTGATGCAATATCTCCACGTCCGGTACAGGGCTATCATGGATCAAGTTTTCTGAGGTTGACGACATAATTTCATAAACATCAACCTCTTTTTTAACAACTTTTCGACAATGAATTTCCCAAGCGTTGAGATCAGAGTTAAAAGGCAGCGGAAGTCCATCAACAAATTCACCTGTTATTTTCACGTCACCTGTCGTTGACGGGGCATCAACTTTGCGGAGAGTTACGGAGCAGGTAGAGCCTTCTGCTATCAGCTCAAGGGTTTCCTTGTCCTGATGTGGCAGCCTGATTCTGGATGGGCTATCAACCCCCTGACAAACCAGACTGTTTTCGGGACCCGATACACAGAATGTGTCATCTAAAGGCTGAACGACGGGTGATGATGTGCGGATATGGCCTGTTGAGATGATATCGGCCTCCCTTTCACCTGCTGGCAAAACAAGCGTACAGCTACTTACCTGTTTGTCTGTACCCGCATCAACAACAGCAGGAGCTATGGTCAGGATAAGCCAAAGATATGAGGCATTTGCCAGCCTTTTCAACGAGCATAACCTCCGATTCAACCCTGGCACGATAGGCTAGTCGGTGAAGGTGGCTGGGGCAATTTTCAAAGCTGGTAAAGTTATGGACCTGAACAGCTCTCGGCACCTCTCGTGTATCTTATTTCTTTGTGATCCGTTTCTCCCTGCCTAGGGTGTCGCTGCACCTTCGGCGGTGAGATTTAAGCAGGTTGGCCGTATCGAAGGTGGCGCCGCAAAGGCAGATGGTGTTCCGTTTCCCCTTGCACCGGGTATCTTTGCTGCCCTGGCGGTGAGAATTAAGCTGACTGACCGTATCGAAGGTGACACCACAGGGACAGGTAGTGTTCCGCTTTCCCTTGCATTGGGCGTCGCGGCTGCCCCGGCGGTGAGCGCTAAGCAGGTTGACCGAGGCAAAGGTCATGCCGCATGGGCAGGTGGTGTTCCGTTTCCCCCTGCACCGGACATCGCGGCTGCCCTGGCAGTGAGAGTTAAGCCGGCTGACCGAAGCGAAGGTGGCGCCGCAGGAGCAGGTAGTGTTCCACGTCACTTGGCACTGGGCGTCCTTGCTGCTCTGGCGGTGAGAGTGGAGCATGTTGACCGTATCGAAGCTGGCGCCGCAGGAGCAGGTGGTATTCTGCTTCCCTTTACACCGGGCATCTCTGCTGCTCTGGCGGTGGTTTCTAAGCTGGTTAAATGAATCAAAGGTGGTGCCGCAGGGGCAGGTGGTGTTCTGCTTTCCTCGACGTACTACCCTCTTCTCATTTTTGCTCAATACCCCTACTTCCATTGCAGGGCTGTCGTAATCCA
>NZ_SMME01000658.1:1761-2588 GCF_009711465.1 Parendozoicomonas verongulae
CCCCAAAGGCTTCCTTGTCCTGGCGTGTCAGTCTGATGCTGGACGGACTCCCAACCCCCTGACAGACCAGACTGTTTTCTGGGCCCGATACACAGAATGTGTCGTCCAAAGGCTGAACGACGGGTGATGATGTGCGGATACGGCCTGTTGGCACAACAAGCGTTGTGCTACTCACCTGCTTATCTGTACTCGCATCAACAACAATAGTGGGAGCAACGGTCAGGATACAAAGCCATGAGGTATTTGCCAGCCTTTGCAACGAGCATAACCTCTGATTCAACCCTGGCACGAAAGGCTAGTCGATAGGTAAAACTGGGGCAATTTTCAAACCCTGTAAAGTTATTGACCCGAACAGCTCCAGGGGGGGGCTTTCTTATTTCTTGTTGATCCGTTTATCCTTACATCGGATGTCGCTGCTACCCCGGCGGTGAGATCTAAACTGGTTGACCGTATCGAAGGTGGCGCCACAGGGACAGATGGTGTTCTGCTGCCCCTTGCACTGGGCGTCTCGACTGCTCTGGCGGTGAGCGCTAAGTCGGCTGACCGTATCGAAGATGAGGCCGCAAGAGCAGGTGGTGTTCTGCCCCCCCTTGCACCGAGCGTCGTTGTTCCTCTGGCGGTAGGATTTCAGCAGGCTGACCGAATCAAAGGTGGTGCCACAGGGACAGGTGGTGTTCCGCTTTCCCTTGCACCGGACATCGCGGCTGCTCTGGCAGTGAGAGTTAAGCTGACTGAACGTATCGAAGGTGATGCCGCAAAGGCAGGTAGTGTTCGACTTTCCCTTGCACCGGGCATTGCTGCTGCACCGGCGGTGAGATTTAAGCAGA
>NZ_SMME01000658.1:2731-3054 GCF_009711465.1 Parendozoicomonas verongulae
CTGAATCAAAAGTGGTGCCGCAGGGGCATGTGGTGTTCTGCTTTCCTCGACGAACTACCCTCTTCTCATTTTGGCTCAATACCTCTACTTCCATTGCAGGGCTGTCGTAGACCAAATCACCTGGGACTGCTGATGCAGTTTCATAAATCTCTTGTTTGACAACTTTTCTGCAGTGAATTTCCCAAGCGTTGATATCAGAGTTAAAAGGCAGTGGAAATCCATCAACGCATTCTCCTGTTATTATCACGTCACCTGCCGCTGACGGGGAATGAACTTTTCTGAGAGTTGCGGAACAGGTAGAGCCCTCTGCTATCAGCCCAAGG
>NZ_SMME01000041.1 GCF_009711465.1 Parendozoicomonas verongulae
ACCGGATATTGTGGAGGACTGGCTGACGGCCACGGATGTGAATACCGAGCGTGGACGTAACAAGCTGTCTGAAGGCGGGAGTCAGGCAGTGGTCGCACTGGACATACCTTTGACCGTGAATGGTCAGGAGCCGGGCTTGGTCTTGCCGGGTCGGTTGGTGCAGGTGCTGGAGGTCGCGAATCCTTGGGTCGGCCTGTGCCTGTCCACCAGCATTGT
>NZ_SMME01000476.1 GCF_009711465.1 Parendozoicomonas verongulae
GAAAGATCCTGCAATAAAATCCATGATTTTCCCCCCCCCCTTATTTTCTATTCATGCTTTGAGTATATATAGCCCATACAACATGTCTATATGGGAGGGTCTATTCTGATAGTATGCCTAACAACTATGTTGTTCACCATCGCAGCTTAAAGCGCTATTTAGAATTCAAACCAGCTAGATTCAACTTGTCGATCGGCAGTGAAATAACAGCCTGTTTTGCTGCAGGTAAGCTGCACCTCAACACTGTAGCTATTTTCCCCCGCAGAACTTATAAGGATCATGCAGTTGTTAGGGCTGAAACTTCCCACATCACTTTTTATATCTACACTGCGAATGTTCATCCCTACCAGTCCAGCTCCCTCATCGACAAACTTTCTAGCTTTGTTAAGTCGCTCTAAGGAGGCAGGAACGAAGGACACTGAAAGATAAGATGGTAGGTCATCGTCATTGTCGATAAATCCGTACACTGCCATGCAATTAAAGTCCAACTGACAACATACCGTCTGGTCGTACACACGTTTGTTCTTTTGCTCTTCCTCTGCGTCGTTATTCTGCATGTCCTTGTCTCGCTTACGTCAAACCTCACTGTGACATTAGCTCAATGTCACACCTGAGAATTGTAAAGAGTGAGATTGGGAACCTCCCGTAAGACTTCCCCATCTTTGATCAGGGCTTTCTGGCCTATGCTGACACCCTGACCCTTTGCCGTTATTGATGAGCCATTGCGAAGTGTGATGGTACTGGTGCCGTTGCTGTTATGGCTTACAACTGTGCCAATAACCTGACGTACTTTGGGTAAAAGTCCTTGGAATTCTTTCCAGATGTTAGAATTGGCCATGACCCCTCCGGTCTATAGTGAGAACGAGCATTGCAGAACCTCAGTTATGCCGGATATCACCTATCCGGCTTCTTTTTCTCTATAGTGTCGTTCCAGAACGATGCTCTGGATTACGCGCCCAGCACCGCTCCCTGATGTTACAATGCTGGTGGACAGGCACAGGCCGACC
>NZ_SMME01000639.1 GCF_009711465.1 Parendozoicomonas verongulae
ATATTGCCATACGAGAGTATGCTCCAGGTTCTCAGATTGTTATCGACGGCCGTGTGTACCGTTCCGCTGGTGTGCAGCTCTACACAGCATTTCAGCAAGGTGCCCAGAAATTTGATATAGCCTGGCGCTGTAAAAACTGTGGTACTACAGGTGTTGCCGAAAATGCCTACAGTAATAGTAACGATTTGAAGTGTCATGAATGCCGGACAGAAATACCTGCTTCACAGAAGAAAGAAATTTTGAGGCCAGCAGGTTTCACTAGTGATTTTTATGAACCAACCAGTAATGACATTAGTTCTCAGAAGTACATTCGTGTTGAGCGTCCACGTATTCAACTTGAAGGTGATTCATTGAACTTGCCCGACAGCCGTTGTGGTTTTATTCGTTATGGTCACAATGGCTCGGTTTTTTACCATTCCTCCGGAGAAAACGAGAAAGGCTATGCCATTTGTATGGAGTGTGGTCGATCAGAGTCTATGAGTGCAGATGGGGAGATTCCAAAATTCTTTGCACCTCCACACACTCATAGACCTCTTGGTGGAAAAACACAAAATGGTAAGCTGGTGGATTGTGCTGGTCATATAAAGCCTCATTTGCATCTAGGCTATAAAATCCAGACAGATGTTCTTGAAATCTATTTGCGTAACCCATTAACAGGCGAGTGGTTAACTGATTCAGGTAAGGATCAGATAATTGCAACGACTCTGGCTGTGGCTCTGAGAGATGCCATTGCTGATGAACTGGGTATAGCAAGTACCGAGATGGGCTTTGGCTCTAAAATCGACCGGGATACTGATACCGGCCAGACACGCTCGGTTATACAAGTCTTTGACCTTGTCAGTGGTGGTGCAGGTTTTGTTGTTGCTGGTGTTGCCAATATTGCGAGGTTAATGAGGTTGGTATTGAGGAAGCTGGAGTGTCGATCTCAGTGTGAAAATGTTTGTTCTCACTGTCTTGCCAGTCAGGACAGCCGGGTTGAGTATGAAGAACTGGATCGCAGGGCTGCACGTCAGTGGTTATTCAACTGCAACTTTCAAGACTATTTGCACTTGCCTGACCAGTTCTCGATTGTTCAGGGTGCCGAGTATTGCTCTCAAACGGCGCTTCAATTCATTCAGTCGTCAATCAATAAGTTGCCAATGGAGAACACGAGTAAAACAATTCGTATCTTCATGTCTGGAGACAGTCGAGGCTGGGATTTAGCGCACCCTATTTTCAGGGACAAACTATTGAGTTGGAAGGCGACAGACCAGCTAGGGGTTGAGCTGATTATTGAACATTCGAAAGACCTTGATGAAGAAAGCCAACGGAATCTTAAGCTTCTATCTGGCTTGGGCATCAAAGCCCTGACGACAGGTGACGTCTGGTCTAGTAATGCTCCATACCTGATGATTCAGGTGTATACTGATTCAAATTGTTTCAGTCTATTTGCATCAAGTACTGACTTTACTGAGCCGGGTGAACACTGGTTAAGGCAGGATGAAGCCTGTACATTGGTATCATCCAGATTGATACCTGCTTCTCAAGTGTCGCCTGTTGATATGAGTAGCTGGGGAATAACTCAAACGGGTTCTACCGTTGTTGAAATAACCTCTGAACTTAACGGTTCTGTACTTTCCCTATGTAAACGTCTGAAGAAAATTGTTGAGCAGCAGGTTCCAGAATTTGCTCAATTACTCGAACAGGATTCGGCAGTAGCCATCAGTTATTCTGATCGATACCTGAAGTCGCCCTGGTCATTGTTATTGTTGAGCGGTTTCCTCTACCTGTTTAAGAGTGATGATCTTGAGCGGGTAGAAATACAGAGTCTGAGGTCCATAGGAAAAGAAAACAGTTATCAGATAAAACACGATTGGATTTATGAGGAGGATCAGGGAGACATTCTCAGTAAGTGGCTCAAGCTCGTTCTTGGTTGTGTTCCTGATCTCTCTTTGAAGGATAAACCGTGGGAGTTGCTGCATGGTCGGGTGATAACCATTGAGTGGAAATCAGGAAAGCAAAGCAGAATTCTGCTTGATCAGGGTATGGGCTATTGGCAGCCAAGAGCTATGTATCGTGATGAACTTGAGTTCGATTTCTCAGCTTCTGCAACTGCTCAGACTGAAGAAATGGCGAATAAGTTCAAAGCGATCAATATGGTCAACTCGGGAAGCTGGCCTACTTATATGTCGTTTACTTCTGAGGTTTGATTGAGTGAAAAACTGGTGTCCTGCAAACCTCATTAATATTCTTTGCAGGGCATCATATTGAACGAGAGTGTAGATAAAACTGTGTCTCTGCCTATCTTAGAACCAACCATGGTTGAGGATAGGCAACATGAACAAGCACAGCTTGAAGCCTTCGCCCGCGAAGCCGCAAAAACCTTCTTCTTTCATAATGCAGCTTTCATTTTGGAGATTTCCTGATGAAGACTGCAGAACGCGAGCAACTCAGAAAAACTTAGGAAGCCAGAATCCAGAACTAGCAACACTCAGGCCTATCGCAAACAGCCTGGTGTCAGCAAAACCAGCTTCCTCCCCACCTGTTCAGTGACTGGAAGCGTAAGCTACGTGAGTTCGACTCCTCTCAAACCACCAT
>NZ_SMME01000293.1 GCF_009711465.1 Parendozoicomonas verongulae
AAAGGATGCGGAAGAACAGCGCATCGGTCAGATCGTCTGGGAAAAAGAAAAAGCTGCCCGAGAGAACAGACTCCAGCAAAACGAAAACTTCAAAGCGTATGTAGGCGAGCAGCGGATAAAGTACACCGAGAAGAAGGAACAAAAAGCTCAGAAGCTGGCCAAGGAACGCATGGCCGTTTACCAAAAACAGCAAGAGCAAAAGGAACAGGACGAGCAGCGCAGAAAGGATGCAGAAGAAGAGCGTATCGGCCAAATCGCCTGGGAAAAAGAGAAAGCCGCCCGAGAGGGCAGACTCCAGCAAAACGAAAACTTCAAAGCGTATGTAGGCGAGCAGCGGATAAAGTACACCGAGAAGAAGGAACAAAAAGCTCAGAGCTGGCAACAGAACGCATGGCGGTTTACCAAAACCAGCAAGAGCAAAAGAAACAGGACGAGCAGCGCAGAAAGGATGCGAAAGAACAGCGCATCGGTGAAATCACCTGGGAAAAAGAGAAAGCCGCCCGAGAGG
>NZ_SMME01000074.1 GCF_009711465.1 Parendozoicomonas verongulae
TTTGAAGGTGACGCCACAGGAGCAGGTGGTATTCCAATATCCCTTGCAACAAGCGTCGCTACTGCTCCGGCGGTGTGAGTAAAGCTGGTTGACCGTATCGAAGCTGGCACCGCATAGGCAGGTGGTGTTCTGCTTTCCCCTGCACCGGACATCACTGCTGCTCCGGCGGTGAGCGCTGAGCAGGTTGGCCGTATCGAAGGCAGTACCACAGAGGCAGATGGTGTTCCGCTTCCCCCTG
>NZ_SMME01000360.1 GCF_009711465.1 Parendozoicomonas verongulae
GGTGTTCCGCTTCCCCCTGCACCGGGCATCTCTGCTGCCCCGACGGTGAGATTTAAGCCGACTGGCAGAATTGAAAGTAACACCGCAAAGGCAGGTGGTGTTCTGCTTCCCTTTGCACCGGGTGTCTTGGCTGCCCTGGCGGTGAGAGTGAAGCAGACTGACCGAATCGAAGGTGATACCACAAGGGCAGGTGGTATTCTGCTTCCCCTTGCACTGGGCGTCGCTACTGATCCGGCGGTGGGATTTAAGCAGACTGGCCGAAGCGAATGTGGCGCCGCAGGGGCAGGTGGTATTCTGTTTTCCTCGGCATACTGCCCCTTTCCCATTCTGGCTCAATACTTCTATTGCCGGTGCAGGGCCATCGTAGTCCAAATCACCTGGGAGTATTGATGCAGCTTCATAAACATCTTCAATCTCTTGTTTGACAACTTTCCGGCAGTGAATTTCCCAGGCGTTGATATCAGAATTAAAAGGCAGCGGAAATCCATCAACGAATTCACCTGTTATTTCACGTCATCGGTTGCCGATGGGGAATCAAGTTTGCTGGGAGTTACGGAGCAGGTCGAGCTCTCAACCATCAGGCCAAAGGTTTCCTTCTCCTGGCGTGGCAGCCTGATTCTGGATGGA
>NZ_SMME01000037.1 GCF_009711465.1 Parendozoicomonas verongulae
ATTTTTTCAGGGCTCATATCAGGGGATATCCGAGACATCCACTGATTGTTGCCAGTCAGCGCCACCCCAGACACGACAGTCTGAAAGTTGGGGGCATATAGCGATAATTTACTTCCTCCACCACCTAAATCCTCAGCTCGCCATGTGTTCCCGTTATCCAATGAGTATTCAGGAAAGGCATGAATTTCATTGGAAACGTATCTTGCCGGAATATT
>NZ_SMME01000810.1 GCF_009711465.1 Parendozoicomonas verongulae
TGAGGCGTATGTTGTTCGGGATTAGCTGGTGCGCTGGCAACAAGCCAGGCAATCGAGATCGTCAAGCAGCTCTTCATGGCTTAAGCCCAAACGTTCAAACCTGCGCCAGAACACAGGCTTCGACTCCCGCCGATGAAACTCAAGAAACCAGGCCATATTCTCAGCCAACGATGCCCACTGAGGTTCTCTACTGCGTTTGGCTTCTGCTTTCTCTAAAAGGTCATCCCTTAAGATCGTCCGCTCTGAGATCTCTTCGGGCATCTCAGGCTTAACCACCTCTGTTCGCCCACGATAAGAAATACCATTAGCTTGCTGCTGTTTACGCAACCAGATTGTGAGTTCCTGCGTGGAGTCACAATCATCAATATTGTAATCTCGAATACTTTTGAGAATTTCTGATTCTTCCCAGTTTTCGGCCTCTTCGCCCAATTCATAGAGAGTGCGCCAGTTATCATAGACGACAACCGAGTCCCCACCAGATCCTACCTCGGTATCACGCTTTCCACGATAAAGGTGTTCAACATTTTTGATGGAGTAGCGAGGCTCTCCTAACCGGATAGCGCCTTTAACAACCTTATAAAGATCAACAAATACCTGGTTGCGCAAAAGCTGGTCCACTTCGTCTTCACAGACACCAAACCGCCCCATCAATTTTTTGCAGGCTGAAATTTCATAATTGGCGTAGTGATAAATATGCATGGTCGGATCTTTTATCCAGCGCTTATAGGCCCATCCAATAAAGCCCTCAAAAGCCTCTTTTTCCTGTTGCCTGTCGTGCGCCCAGAAATCCCGAAATACTCTCTGTCCGTCGTTATCGAAGTAGGTAGCACCCCAAAGGTATTCCAGCCCTCCCTCTTCCAAAGGGAAGCCCTCAATATCAAAGAACACGTCAGAATCACTGTGTGCTGGCAACAGCTCCAGTCCTGTCACCTCATCAAGACCATGGGGCAGAACAACAAAAGCAGGGTGCTCAAGGCCTTCGCTGTCCTTCTGGATCGACGCTTGATCCTTCAAACGTTGCAGCACCGACGGATGTATACCCGGAACATGGGTCAACTCTGTTTCCGCCAGGTTTTGCATAGTTTCTATGCCCGCACTCTTGAGCTTGGCAACCTGTCCTCTGGTAATATTGGCCACCTGGAAAGGATGATCTCTGGCAATAAGCTGCGCCTCAGCTTCTTCACTCCAGTTCAACCAGTTTTTGGATTCTGCTGGATCGACCGGGCTATCTGGTGAAAAATCTTTCTGAGCCTCAAGAAAGCCATCTTTTAAAGAAAGGTAGTAATAAAAGCAGTCGCTGGTTCGTAACCGCTCTTTACAGCCGTTACCCAACGCAACGGTTATTGTTTCAGCCCTGCGTCCCTGAATCGCTTCGAGCATTTCCACGTAACAGCAAAGTTGTATCGGATAGGCAGGCTTCACTTTAGTGGAGAGTTTGGCATCCCAAACCTCATAGTGATAATCCCCCAGATGACTCTCGCCAGAAACTTTGACCAGAAAATCGGCATACCCAGCAAAAGGGTCTAACTCCAGACGAGCTTGAGCAACTACGTCATACCCGTCCTTAAGAGCCTTAACCGTAAGTGCAGTTTTGGCCTTGTTACCTTCAGCTTCAATGGTGATAACAGACAGTCCCTGATCACGGAACTCTTGAAGAACAGCCTCCTCATGGGCGTACCCTCTTTTCGCCAGAGCCTGCATTAACGGATCATCAGGGTCTTGCTCAGGCTTACCATCCGGACACTCAAGAGCAAAACGATCCATCCAGGACGCAAAAGGGCTCTCCATAAACCGGGTAAGGTCTGAGGGCGAAAAGATAAGTTGATCCTGATGCTTATACATATTTGTTATCCAATCCCTGCTAACGAATGCCCCTTGAGTGTCATGTCGTCAGCCGGCAAGTGCCTTTGGCTTTGTATAAAGAGACGGAAAGGCTTCACAGTACTCGCCATCAACGAGAGTTCCTTTCTTCAGATCAAAGGGAACAATCCAGAGTCTCATATCATCATCGAATGTGAATACCGGCAGTGGAGCATCAAAACTATCCGTTAAAGGATAGATCAACATAAGCTCTCCCCGACCCTCCATATATTTCTTCCCATATGCAAACATCTGATAAAAATCTGGCTGTTTGAGTCCGTATTTATCATTGATATCTGCACAGTTAAGTACTTTCCACTTTGTGTCCAGAATCTGCCGGTTCTTACCACAAGTGAGAACAATATCTGGGATCAGACGGAACATTTTTCTGGCAGTTTTGCCAGAAGGCTTATGAGTGCACAATGACTCGCCGGATAGCTGAGTCCGAAGTCGCCAGTGGTGCTTCACCTCTTTTCGCAAGGCATGGACAACATAATGTTCAAACAATTTCTCCATAGGAAACAACAGTGAGATACCTTCATGGCCTCCCTTTTGAGCCAGCGGGTTAAGCTGATGAATAATGAGTTCACACCAAGGGCGAATATCTCGGTACGTTGTCATCAACCGACTATCCCCCCAACGCCTGAAATCCAGATCAGGGCTAAGACTTTCTGGCAACTCTTCAAGAAGGTGGCCGAGTTCATTCGCAAGTCGCCAGTTATCGGCCTGCTGAACCTTCTCCCTGACAATCCCGAGCGCCAGCTTGATCAGGCGGTTCTCAGGCCGGTTAGGAGTGAAAATTTCATGTCGAATATGGAATCGGTGATCCTGCCCCGGAGGTTGGCGTAGTTGTATCGATGTATTGAGCTGTCCACGTAAAAACCGGCTCTCCTCCTCAACAGTTTCATAGGAAAATCGCAAACCTTTTTTGTAAAGCCGATCCAGCTCACCAAGAAAGCGGGCATAAATCCACTCGGGAAGAGGATATTTCATCAATTGAAGATTAGCTGAACCTACCTGCTGAAATGGCAGGTTCATGCTGACAGCAATCATTTTCAATAGAACCTTCCGGCTTTCCTCTAGCTGATTTTCTGACTTAGCCGTGAGGATATGCTTGGGAAGGATTTCAATACTGGTCCCACAAGGTGACTGAATAAAGCCGACGTAACTGCCTAACTTCAACTTACGAAGGCCAGTAACATTCACTATCAGCTTACCCGAAGTGCTGCTACCCCCGAATTGCTCAACCAGCCAATCAAAGCAAGATTCCGGGATGGAAGTCTGCTTAAGAGAAGTCTTATCCGGGACCGTTGTCAGCTCCGCATATTCACGCACGACAAGAGCCTGTGACATCAGACCACACTCTCTTCAGCTGAATCCTCAGTTTCCAGAACACGGATCGTAGTCGCATAGCTCTTACTCTCACCCAATGCATCACTGTTAAGAGACCAGCGCCTATCATTCACCAGACCACTAACCTCATGGCCGAACAAGGAATCCAGGTCTGTTTTCCCCCCTTTATGGATAAACTGATACTTTTTCGGTTTTAGATGATCATTCAAAACCCACTGAATTCGCTGCCAATCTTCAAAGAAATACTCCTGCAGAAGAGGAATAATCTGTTTTTGAAATATACGGCCAAGGTTCTCCAGCGTATTGGCTCCTTCTTCTGCCAAAGGCAAGAAGTAACTGTGTCCCAGAGTATGGTCACGGTCCAGCAGTACTTCTATACGTTCATTCAAAATCAGGAGCAGCCTCTCCATGGACACACCGGCTACCGTTACGTCTTTGAGCAAACTCGCATCCGGCATCATCTCGATAAACTCAAACCGCCTGCGTAAGGCTATATCCAATTGAGCAAGGGATCTGTCAGCTGTATTCATCGTACCGATAACATAAAGATTATTTGGTACCGAGAAATCTTCCTTCGAATAGGGAAGAATCACTGACAATGCTTCAGAGGCACCAGCTCGTTTTCCAGGCTCAAGCAGGGTAATCAGTTCACCGAAGATTCTGGAGATATTTCCGCGATTGATTTCGTCGATTACGATCACATAATCCTTATTTTCTTCCTTTGTGTTCGCAGAAAGAAGCTGAACAAGGACATTACGCTTAAGAACATGGCTCTTAAGCTCGTAAAGTGACCTTTGGGAAAACTGTTTATTGCATAACTCATCAACTGGTCTGGACGGTTCATATACACGCAGCCACCGCGTTTTACGACATTGCAGATACCCAGAACGAGGCTCCGTAGGATCCAGTAAAAAATAATCCCCTGTTACTTCACCTATTGCTCGGAATTTCTGATTGCCGTCGGAAGCAATAATAAGATCCCCCTGACGAATAGAGTTTTTGAATGTATTGACGGCAGTAACCGCATAACTTCCCTCTGTCTGATCATCTCCATGCTTTATATAGGCATCCCGAATTTCCGCTGGGCTTTCGCAATAGTTAAAGTCTATATTCCCACCCCATCCAAGAAGGCTATAACCATTCTTGATACACTCTTCGTATACAAAATCCTCCTCACCCAAAGTATTACCTAGAGATAACTTCCAAACCCTTCGGTCTTTATCCCCCTCGAGATCACCTTCAGATGACATCACCTTTGCAGAAGCAAGATTACAGATTCTTTTGAAGACCCCATCTTCAAGCGTGTATTGAACTTTTCCATCTTCCGTCTCTGCCTTTATCCCTTCTACAAAGTCTTCATAACTGAAGCTTTGGTGGAAAGTCACAAAAGCGATCCGGCCCTCTTTCTGAAACTGCTCATAGCGTTCTCTAATGGCTTTATAATCTGGTGATGTCTCAAGAAATGCAGGCTCAAGAACCTTCAATGCTTCAATAGCGGTATGATAGGTTTTTCCTGTGCCGGGAGGTCCATACAGAATTTGGTTCAATGGCGGGGTATACCCTGTATCTTCTGATATAACTGCCACAACATCATCCTCTCTCTCTTGATCTGATGCAGGAACAGCATCACCGGTCAATATTTGAACAAGTTGTTTGAGGCCATCTAACGAAAGAACCTCAGCGGCCAACCCGTATTCTGTTTCACTATTATTATATCTCGGGTATGTCCTGTAACTGGAGTTCTTTACAGGGGGATCCCACTGAACTTCAATATCTTCAACCATCACAATAGACGAACGTTTTTCGATACAGGAAGGGTGCATAACCAAAGGTGCTTTACGCACTGACCTCTTAACGTATAAATACTGTCCATTTCCAAGATAATGCTCATAGGCATAACTTGGCTTCTTTTTGCCAGGTTCCATCAGGAACCCAAAACTATTTAGAGCATCGCGAATCTCTTTTGGACTCAACATAACGATATAAGTACGACAAATTTTTATTATTGGATATCTTCATACTGCCTCTTATTACATGGCATTAAAAGTCTTTGGACGTTTATAAATAAAAGGATTCCCATTTATCCTGCTTTTATGACTACAACCCCAGTGAGTTGCCTGATAATTTCCTGAACATCTGTCTGCAATTTCCTAAAGCCAGCATTTTTCTCACCAGTCTTCTCATCCATATACAGCCGCCGATTCAACTCAATCATCAAGGCCAAAACAGCTTTGTCCTTTTGATAAAACTTCATTGGCACTAAAGCCCCCGCGAATGGTTCATTAACGGATACAGTATATTCCCTCTCTTCAAAAAGCCTCCGTGCCTCATCAACCAGCCACTCCGGAGTATGATAATCATCAGTTCCAAGGCAGATATCAGCCCTCTCCAGCTTCTGACAAAGCTCAAAAGGTAATGGGCGTTCAGGAAAACTATGACAATCAATAATCAAACACTGCCCGTTTGCATTCTGACTCTCGTCAACGCGAGCCGTTAGTTGCCGATGGTGTGGCCTGTAGTAGCGCTCCAGTAAATCCAATCTCTCTCTCGCCGAGGGAGCACTACGAAGTTTTACACCACTGGGTGCCTTGGTATAGATAACCCCGTAACCATGGTCAGCCATTATCTCCTGGCTATCCTCCTCAAAACGCTCCGGATCCAATACCAGACGACTGACAGGAAATCGCACTGGCGAAGCCTCATCGGGGTTAAGTGCAAAAAGCTCATCGGTGTAAGCATCAACAATACTGAGCTGCTCTCTAACCAACTCAAGGTCTGATAATAAAATCTGGGGGCGAAGATCATCAGGAATACCATACGCACTATGGGGAATATGGAGCACTGTTACAGGTGGCTGCAGGTCCTCAATCCATACAAGCTCAGCCGGTTGACCTCGCTCACCATATACAATCGCATTCTGGCCAAAATGCCTGCCTATCTGAACAGCCCTGTCCCGGGATATCCCCGTGACCAGAACACTTTGCTCTGGCTGCCACCCCCCTTCATCAGGAACACCTTTTCCCGGAAACCAGTTAAAACCTACCAGCATCTGTATCAACTGCTCATGACGAAAAGCATTATCCGCCGGTGCCAACTCCTCCGACCGAGGATTCCAGGCAGTAATAAATGCCCAACTACCAACACCCAGCTCGGCCAGCAGTGAATCCAGTACCAGTGAGTTCTCACCAATCCTCAAAATTACAGATTCAGGGATTTCGGCAATATAAGAGGTGGTCATATAGGCATCTTTTAGTCGTATCTGGCAGCTCATAGCAGCCTCCTTTCCTTGTTTCAGATGACTCAATAGAGCGCCTTCTCACCTAACTAATTCCCCTCAAACCTTGTAAAAATAAGGTTTTTGTTAGGAAAACTAACCGTTAAAAACAAATCGTATAACAAATACGATTTTTTTATTGCAAGGTAATCGTTTCACCTATACGATTATTTTCATATTAAATCGTATTGGGAAAACGAAAATGGAAAAGCAGCTACAGGAACTTTGCTCAGCAATCATCACCGGTGCTACCAACAGCACCTATGAGACCGTCAATGAGGATGAAGCTACGCACCACGTATTGCTGGGAAGCGCCATAAACTATCAGGGTGGCGTTATTGCCTCTGAGCTTAAACCAGTGGTGCTTCACCTCCCTAAAAAGCCTATCATTCGCTTTCAGGTCGAGGAAGGGGATGTCGTCATTCTCGCAAGAGGCAATGCCATTCGCAGCGCCTACATCACAAAAGAGATAGCCGAGCGCAATGTCATTGTTTCTGCCAACTTTATCCTTCTCCGCCCCCGTAGCAGTGACCTTTTGGGTGAAGCCATAGTCGCCTACTTCAACACACCGGCAGGAAAATCATTGTTGGAAGGAATGAGCCGGGGAGGCGTCATTAACAACATCAGTGCTTCAAGCCTGAAAAAATTCAGCTTCCCCCACTCTTCTCTTTTTCAACAGGAAAGAGCGATTGAACTGTTCCGGGCCAGTAGGGATGTTTATCAGTCAGCCCTGCAACTGGCAGAACAGGAAAAACGAACAGCTGAGGCCTGCATTTTTCAACTGCTGAACGGGGAGACACTCCCATGCTGAATACAACCCTGATGAAGGTGTTCGATATGGCTCGTGGTCAGATGGAACCCGAGCATATTATTGACCTGATCTCTTTTATGGCGATCGTTGCCAAAGAGGCACCGCAAGAGTATCGAGTAGCGATTAGTAACCCTCCAGAGCAGCACTACAGCGCACTGGCTAATCTGGGTATCCAGATCAGTAAAGATCGCGGTTGGCCTGAAGCGATTGGAAAAGCACCGGCTTTTCATCAGCTTGATATCAGGGTCATGATGCGGATATCAGATCTTTTCCTGCATATGACTGACTACTCGGAGTTCACCCATGTCCTTCAAGAAGTCACCCAGCGCGCAGGAAAGAAGGGTTGGATTCTGGATGCAAATCAAACCACTCTGCTGCTCTTTGCAGCCATGGCGGGAGATTGTTCAAAGAAAACTCTCTACGACGGAGCCTGTGGTGTGGCTCGCATCGCTTCCAGGCTGAATGCCAAGCACGCTTTGCTTGAAGAAATTAACTACGCAACATGGGTGATTGCTTATCGTTTACTGTTACTGGAAGGGCGTAGCTTTGAACTGCTCAATAACGACTCACTGGCTAGCAACACAAAGTTTAAAAGAAAGGTCGATATCGTAACCATGGAGCCTCCTCTGGGGCTTCGCTTTACCGCAGACAAACGTCGCACTCTGGCTAATGCCAATTACCTGCAGGTTCCCTCTGGCGACAGCATTCCAGCCTCTGCGGGGGATGTACTGTGGATTCAAAAAGCCATCAGCATGCTGAACAACCACGGTAAAGCCTACCTGCTCCTGCCCCAAGGATGGTTGTTCCGCGGTGGTTATGATGCCCGCGTACGCAACTACCTTCTTGAGAAAGGTCTCATTGAAGCCATTGTCGCCCTGCCTGCTGGCATTCTCTCCTTTACAGGTGTTCGCACCGTCATGGTGATATTCAGTGTCGGCCGCAAACTTGGCTCTCCAGTCACCTTCGTAGATGCTCAGGAGCTTGGAACAAAGCAACGTAACGGTCACGAATTATCAGAAGCTGATAGTTCGTTAATTGCTGAATTAGCCTCAGGCAAACACCCAGAGGATAAACGATACCGCTCCGTCGATATGGGGGAGATCAAAAGACATGATAACAACCTGAACGTTCCCCTTTATATACAGGCATCCAATGAGATGGAGTCATTGGCTCTTTCTGTCAGTGAAGAGATGCAGCGTCTGAAAGAAATGCGAGCAGAGCATGGTCAAAAGCAGATGCGACTCGACTCAATACTGGACCAGGCATCCATGGAAATAGCCCAACACAAAAGTTAAGCGATAGCCGCCGTTTATGGTGAAGGGTAAAATCCTCGCCAATCGGTTTGATACAACCAAAATTTCAGGAGTACTTATGGACCACAGCGCTCACAACAAACTTGTCTCATTTATCTGGTCGATAGCTGATGACTGTCTCCGCGATGTTTATGTTCGCGGCAAATACAGGGATGTCATCCTGCCCATGGTTGTCCTGCGTCGCCTAGACAGTCTGCTGGAATCCAGCAAAGAACAGGTACTGGAAGAGGTTGCCTTCCAAAAGAACGAGCTGGGTCTGGCCGTACTGGAAGGATCCGCACTGAAAAACGCTTCCGGCTACGTGTTCTACAACACCAGCAAGTGGACGCTGTCGCAGATTTGCCAGACCGCCACCAACAACCAGCAAATTCTTCTGGCCAATATGGAAGACTACCTCCACGGCTTCAGCGACAATGTGAAGGAAATCATCCGCCGCTTTAATCTGGAATCCCAGATAGAGCATATGGCCCGTAAGGATGTCCTGCTGGATGTGCTGGAAAAGTTTACCTCGCCCCAGATAAACCTGACCCCCGCTGTAACAGAAGACCCGGACGGTAACAAACTCCCGGCCCTGAGCAACCTCGGCATGGGTTATGTTTTCGAGGAGTTGATTCGTAAATTCAACGAAGAGAATAACGAAGAAGCCGGAGAGCACTTCACCCCCCGGGAAGTCATCGAGCTGATGACCCACCTTGTATTTGACCCTGTCAAAGACAATCTGGGCCTGACTCTGAGCGTTTATGACCCAGCCTGCGGCAGTGGTGGCATGCTCACAGAGTCCCAGAACTTTATTGAAGAAAAATACCCCTCCGAGGATGGCAGCCGGGATATTCACCTGTTCGGTAAAGAGATCAACGACGAGACCTACGCCATCTGTAAGTCCGATATGATGATCAAGGGCAACAACCCGGAAAACATCAAAGTCGGCTCCACTCTGGCAACCGATGAATTTGCCAAAGAGCGCTTCGACTTTATGCTCTCCAATCCACCTTATGGCAAAAGTTGGAGCGGTGACCAGAAATACATTAAAGACGGCTCCGATATCATCGACACCCGTTTCCGGGTCAACCTGAAAGACTACTGGAACAACAGCGAAAACTACGATGCCGCTCCCCGCTCCAGTGACGGGCAGCTGCTGTTCCTGATGGAAATGGTCAGTAAAATGAAGCCAACAGAAGCGGGTTCCAAAGGCTCACGCATCGCTTCCGTTCACAATGGCTCCAGCCTGTTTACTGGCGATGCAGGCAGCGGCGAAAGCAATATCCGCCGTCATATTATTGAGAACGATATGTTGGAAGCCATTGTCCAGCTCCCCAACAACCTGTTCTATAACACGGGTATCACCACCTACATCTGGCTGCTGTCCAATAACAAAGCCGAACATCGCAAAGGGAAAGTGCAGCTGATTGATGCCAGCCAGCTTTACCGAAAGCTACGCAAGAACCTCGGGGATAAGAACTGTGAGTTCTCCCCCGAACATGTTGTCCAGATCACCGCCAACTACCTTGAGCTGGCAGAAGTGAAACGTAAAGCCGATGAGAGCGACGCCCCCCAGCTCGCGTCACAGATATTCGATAACACCGATTTTGGCTACTACAAAGTCAATATCGAACGCCCAGACCGCCGTAAAGCCCAGTTCACAGCGGAGCGTATTGAACCTCTTCGTTTCGACAAGGCTCTGCGGGAACCTATGGCATGGATTTACAGCGAATGGGGCGAACAGGTGTATAGCGAAGGCACCCTGAAAGACCATGAAAAAGCCATTCTCAGCTGGTGTGAAGAAAACGAGCTGAACCTGAACGCTAAGAACCGCAAAAAGCTGTTAAGTCCGGAAACCTGGCAGAAAGGCCGCAACCTTGTACAGGTGGCCACCACGCTAATGGAAACCATCGGCAGCGATATTCACAACGACTTCAACCAGTTCAAAACTCTGGTAGATAAGGCGCTGAAAGACAATAAAGCAGCCCTTCCCAAAAAGTGGGCTGCCGGTGATAAAAACGCTCTTCTGAACGCCATGAGCTGGTACGACGAAACTGCCGAAAAGGTGATTCGCAAAACCCTGAAGTTGAAAGGCGAGAAGCTTGATGCCCTGTTGCACCATCTGGATTGCACCGAGAGTGAACTGGCGGACTTTGGGTTCTATGCCACAGGCAAGGCCGGTGAATTTATCACCTACGAACCATCGTCTGATCTGCGGGACAGTGAAACAGTCCCCCTGAAAGACGAGATTCACGGTTACTTCCTGAAAGAAGTGAAACCCCATGTTGAGGAAGCTTGGATCAATCTGGACTCCACCAAAATCGGCTATGAGATCAGCTTTAACAAATACTTCTACCAGCACAAGCCTCTGCGTTCGATGGAAGAAGTGGCGAAGGATATTGTAAAACTGGAACAGCAGGCGGAAGGGTTGATTGCTGAAGTGCTGGGGCTGGAAGTGGCTGATGTGGCTGATGTGACTGAGGTGAAGGCATGAGTGGGTTAGCGACTATGCCTCGGTATGAGGACTATAAGGATTCTGGGGTTGATTGGATTGGGAAAATTCCCGAGCACTGGCGAGTAACTCCATTGAAGTTTTTACTGCAAGAAAAGCTTAAATATGGAGCCAATGAGTCAGGTGTAGAATATGATCCAAGCTTACCTAGATACATTCGTATAACAGACTTTTCCAGTAATGGTGTACTTAATGAAGACTCCAAGCTATCCCTACACTGGAATGATGGAAAAGATTATCTGCTGCAAGATGGAGACATCCTCTTTGCTAGAAGCGGTGCAACAGTTGGAAAGTCATATCAATTTAAAACTGGAATATCCTGCGAAAAGCATTATGCATTTGCTGGTTATCTAATAAAGGCGACCACCAATAAAGAATTTCTCTCTAGTGATTATTTAAATTTTTTTGCAGAGTCCGAAGTTTTTAATGCTTGGCGTGAAGTAATACTTAACAAAGCGACCATTGAAAACATCGGGGCTGATAAATATTCTCAATTACCAGTTATCCATCCGCCACTTTCTGAAATAAGCAAAATAACGTCCTTTCTGGACACCAAAACCACCCAGATCGACCAGGCCATCACCATCAAGGAACAGCAGATCGAGCTGCTGAAAGAGCGCAGGCAAATCCTGATTCAGAATGCCGTCACCCGTGGCCTTGATCTGCAAGCGCCCATGCGTGACTCTGGTGTGGAGTGGATTGGGGATATTCCGGCGCATTGGGAAGTAAAACGCCTGAAGTACATACTGGATGAAAGAGGTGAGCGCTCTAAAACTGGAGAAGAGCCCCTATTAATGATGAGCCAGGTTCATGGATTGGTTGTACGTTCAGAGTATCATTCCAAGGCTGAGGTTGCTCAGACTAACGTAGACAATAAAATTGTCTACGAAAACGATTTGGTTTTTAACAAACTAAAAGCTCATCTTGGAGTGTTCTTTAAAAGCAGTATACCTTTCAAAGGTTCCGTCAGCCCAGACTACGCTGTGTATAAGTCAAAAGGGCTCATAAGTGACCTGAAATACTTAGAGCTACTGTTCAGAAACCCTGCTTATATTGCACAGTTTATTATTCGTGCAACAGGCATTGTAGAAGGTCTAATTCGTCTTTATACAGGCGATCTCTTTGATATTGCTATTCCTGTTCCACCAGAAAACGAACAACAAAGAATCTTGGCCTATATCGATGAACATACGGCTAAATTTGATCAGGCCATTACCTTGCAACAGCAGCAGATCGAAAAGCTCAAAGAGTACCGGGCCACGCTGATCAACAGCGCCGTAACCGGTAAGATCAAGGTAGTTTAATAATGGAAGTCGCCATCCACACAGTCATTCTGAAAATGTTTCAGGCGAATCACAGGACCATGAAGTAGAGGGAATTATGAAAAGCCAAACAAATGAACAGGCCCTTGAAGCCACCATTGAGAAACAACTGACAGGCACCTGCCTGGAAGACCAGAACACAGTGGCCGATGGCGATGCACCTTTCAGCTCCAGCCATGGTTACCGGCTGGGGTATCCACAGGACTTTAACGCCCGTTTTGCTCTGGACACCCGGCAATTCTGGGCCTTTTTGGAAAGCACCCAAAAAGAGGAGATGGATAAGCTTCAGAGAACCGGCGCAGACTGGCAACAGAAGATTCTTGAGCGCTATGACAGGATGGTGAAAAAGTACGGCCTGCTGCACCTGCTGAAAAAGGGGTTAAGCGTTGATAATGCCCACTTCACCCTGCTGTACCCCGCTCCGCTGGCCAGCAGTTCCGAAAAGGTGAAGGCACGCTTTGCCGCCAATATTTTCAGCAGTACACGGCAGGTGCGATATTCCTTGGCCAACACCCTGCAAGAAATCGACATGGTGTTGTTTATCAATGGCCTACCATTTGCCACGCTGGAACTGAAAAACCCGTGGACAGGTCAGACAGCTCGCTTCCATGGTAAGAAACAATACCGTTACGACCGGGATAACACCCAGCCGCTGTTACAGTTTGGCCGCTGTCTTGTGCATATGACGGCGGACACAGACGAAGTGTACATGACCACAAAACTGACAGGTAAAAGCACTATCTTCTTGCCCTTCAACAAGGGGCATAATTTTGGTGCGGGCAACCCGCCGAACCCAAAAGGCCATAAAACCGCTTATCTTTGGAAAGAGGTATTCAGCAAAACCAGCATCACCAATATTATCCAGCACTTTGTGCGGCTGGATGGCTCCAAAAAAACGCCTCTGAATAAACGCACCTTATTCTTTCCCCGCTACCACCAGATGGATGTAGTACGGAAGCTGGTCGCCCATGCCAGTGACCATGGTGTGGGGCAAACCTACCTGATCCAGCACTCCGCTGGTTCCGGAAAATCGAACTCCATTACCTGGGCCGCTTACCAGCTGATTGAGGCCTACCAACACAGCGCAGATGCTGCCGGAGCCAAAGGCGTTGAACAGCCCCTGTTTGACTCCGTGATTGTAGTAACAGACCGTCGTTTGCTGGATAAGCAACTACGGGAGAACATTAAAGAGTTCTCTGAAGTCAAAAATATCATTGCCCCGGCTTATAAGTCCGCTGAACTGAAAAGCGCACTGGAACAGGGTAAGAAAATCATCATTACCACCATCCAAAAATTCCCGTTCATTATTGATGGCATCAGTGATCTTAGTGACAAGCGTTTTGCAGTGATTATTGACGAGGCTCACAGTTCCCAGAGTGGTTCAGCCCACGATAATATGAACCGCGCCATGGGTCAGTCTAACGCCATAGCTGATGGAGAGATGGATGCCCAGGATAAGATCATCCAGGCCATGCAGTCTCGGAGGATGCGAGGCAATGCGTCCTACTTCGCGTTCACAGCTACACCCAAGAATACGACGCTGGAGAAGTTTGGATCCCGTCACCCAGATGGTAGCTTTGAGCCGTTCCACCTCTACAGCATGAAGCAGGCCATAGAAGAGGACTTTATCCTTGATGTGCTGGCGAACTACACAACCTACAAGAGCTACTACGAAATCCAGAAGTCTATCGAAGACAACCCTCTCTTTGATAGCAGCAAAGCCCAGAAAAAACTACGCGCGTATGTGGAACGTCACCAGCAAACAATAAACCTGAAAGCTGAGGTGATTCTTGACCACTTTATTCCCCAGGTGGTCACCCCCAAAAAACTCAAGGGCAAAGCCAAAGGAATGGTAGTTACTCAGAACATCGAGATGGCTATCCGTTACTATCAGGCAATCACCCGAGAGCTTGCCAACAGGGGGAACCCATTCAAAGTCGCTATCGCCTTCTCCGGCACCAAAGAAGTGGATGGCATTGAGTACAGTGAACAGGATATCAATGGCTTCCCGGATGGAGAAACCAAAGATAAATTTGATACAGATGAATACCGTCTTCTGGTTGTAGCCAATAAATACCTCACTGGTTTTGACCAGCCCAAGCTGTCTTCTATGTACGTCGACAAAAAACTGCAGGGTGTGCTTGCAGTACAGGCACTCTCACGCCTAAACCGGGCTGCTCCCAAGCTGGGGAAAAAGACAGAAGATCTGTTTGTGCTGGACTTTTTCAACAGCACCGATGATATCAAGGATGCCTTCGATCCCTTTTACACGTCTACATCCCTGTCAGAAGCCACTGACGTGAATGTGCTCCACGAACTGAAAGAAGTCTTGGCCGAGGAAGGGGTTTTCGAGTGGCATGAGGTCGAACAGTTCAATGATCTCTACTGGAATGGAGCCGACGCTCAGGAGCTAAGCCCGATCATAGACGAGGCAGCAGACCGCTTTAATACTGAGCTGGGACTGGATGACATTGCAAAGGCAGACTTTAAGGTCAAGGCCAAGCAATTTGTGAAGATCTACGGCCAGATGGCAGCCATCATGCCTTATGAGGTCGTGGAATGGGAAAAGTTGTTCTGGTTCCTGAAATTCCTGATTCCAAAATTGATCATCAAAGATCCAGAAGCAGATAAAATCGATGAGCTGCTCGATTCTGTCGACCTGTCCACCTATGGCCTGAAGCGTGACAAACTCAACCACAGTATTGGCTTGGACGACAGCGAGTCAGAGCTTGCCCCCCAGAACCCCAACCTGCGCGGCGCTATGGGTGGAGGTGAGGAAAAAGACCCTCTTGATGAAATCATTCGCAGCTTTAACGAACGCTGGTTCCAGGACTGGACGGCAACACCGGATGAGCAGAAGATCAAGTTCATGAACATCGCCAATAGCATCAAAACCCATCCGGATTTTGAGAAGAAATACAAACACAACGAAGATACCTACAACAAGGAACTGGCCTTCGAGAAGATCTTCAACGATGTTATGCTCAAAAACCGCCGTAACGAGCTGGAACTGTATCGCCTGCTCGCCACAGACCCAACATTTAAGGCCGCTATGCAACAAAGCCTACAGAATATGGTCAGTGCTGCCGGTTGAGTTGTTGACTTTGTTGAGCCCGCTGATGGCGGGCTCAAACAGCCTGTCAGATATCGGCGTCAAAGCGATTTGAGTTAGAGGAAGTATGGCAATGGTCGACTGTAACTGACCTGACCTGATCCGTTCAAGATGACCTTCCCCCCTCACACATGAACCAACAAGAGAAAGTTTCTTTTTTTAGTTCAGTCCAGATTCACTTCCTTTTCCCTCTATAAGTACCGCTGCTTCGGCTTCTGGCAACGAGAATGGAAGCCCGAGTTCTCCAATGTTCTGCCTTAGAAAATCCGTTGCCCCTGCCAAACTCTCTGAATTATCAAGGGAGGTTCCACCTTCTACTTCTCCTCCCTTCATTCTCAAAATACGGTTGAGAGTATGGACTAACACTTCATCCTTAAGCAGCTCAAACCTGCCTTCTTGATTAGCTAAAACCCCGACAGTTGCGATCCTGACAGTACTTTCAGAACCTGTAACTCTGTCGCGAACATTGAAAACAACCAGAGTACCATCCAGCTCGTCAACACGGGCATAGTACGCTCCAAAGTCCAACGCTTGGTCTATAGCTTTCCCAAACAAGGGATGACCAAAACCAATGACATCCAGAGCTTTATTTTCTCTGGCAGTTTCACGATTGAAAACCAGGTTTTTATAAGCTCTCTTTATAGCAATCTCCGTCAGCCACTTTTCCGGAGTTTTAAAGCTCATCTCTTCTCCTGAGCATTTTGGCCTTCGACTATTGAGTGCCAACATACCTTCAAAGAATGGCTGCAAATCCTTGAGATCCAATCTGGGAACATCATCCAGGTCTTTGCAGTCAAACTTCTCTGCCCTGCCAACAAGATCCCTCACAACTTCAATGACTGCACGCCCGCCCATGGTTTGGGTTTTCGCATCAAACCATTTGCTCTCTATCTCCTCAGGCTTCTTGACAAGGCTGGCGGTAAACAGTTCATTGAAAATACGAGAATCACTCATTCCAAGGATCAGCTGCATCAGATCCTCAGGTTCATCCATAGCTCCCCCAATAGCACGCATGATATTTTCAATTTTTTCGTTAAGGAGCCCCCATATTCTGGATTCAACAGTATCCGGATTACGCAGGGTGATAACATCCACCTGGTGTTTTTGCCCATAGCGATTCAAACGTCCAACTCTCTGGTGAAGACGCATCGGATTCCAAGGCAAATCCACATGAATCATGGAGTGGCACCGGTCCTGCAAGTCAATGCCCTCACCACCGGCCTCGGTTGAGATAATGAACCGTACCTTGCCACGGTTAAACATATCTGCTGCTGTGTAGCGATCCATGGTACATGTCATGGACTTACCACTGGCATCAAGAACATTTTCCAGCCTGTTCTCACCGTTAATGAAACTAACGGTTTTATCACCAAAATGTTTATGCAACTCGCTCATCAACAGGGCTTGTGTAGCTTTATATTCGGTGAAAAAAACGACAGTACGCCCCTGAAACTCATCATTCAGGATATCAATGATTTTTTGAATTCTGGTTTCCAGATGTACCTGGTCAGCAAATTCAAGTAACACCTTAAGGCGTGGCAGCTCATCGTTCATCAGCTGGACTTTGACTGAAGCCGCCGCGAACTCTTCCTCAAGATCCTGCCACTCATCAGTTAACTCTGGAGCCATCTCCTCCCCCTGCAGCTCCTGAGCTTTATCACTCAGGGCATCCTGCAGTTTTTGGATTTCAATCAGCCTTTCCTTTATTTGTTTATGCCTTGCCAAACGCCCATATATTGCTCTTCGAATGGCGGAAACAGAACTGGAAGCCAGTTTTTGCATCGCCGTGAGAACAAGCATGACCGCACGTTGATCCCTGGAGTTCAGGGATGAAGCATAAGCCTGTCCGCTCAAAATAAAGTTTGTTAACTGGCTATAAAAAGCCTCTTCAGCTTCTGAATATTCATAGGTCCGCGATATCACATTCACAGGTTTGAAAAGCTTGTTACCTGCCATATCAGTAACATTTTGCTTATTGTTTCGAATCAGCACCTTACCAACAGACTCACGCATCTCGTCTATTGTACGAGAATCCAGATCGAACAAATCGGGTCGTAAAAGGCGCATGAGGGCAAAAAAGCCGTAGTCCTTGCCACGGTGGGGCGTGCCAGAAAAGAACAGTCTGGACACAAACTTATTGTGCTCTATAAGCTTTTCAACAAACCGATACCCCTGCGTGGCACCGGAGTCCTCAATAGCATTGAGGTGATGTGCCTCATCAATAATGAGAAGATCCCAGTCCTCAGCCTCCAGCATACGCTGATGCCGCCCATTTACGTCTTTACGCAAGGTAGGAAGTGAAGCGACGACCTGGTTATGCGTATTCCAATAATCAGAACGGGGAGTGTCGGCTTGTGGCACGTACGCCGTAAGCCGGATATCAAACATTTGTCGTAAACGCTGTTGCCACTGCTCTACCAATGGCGCAGGAGTTAGCACCAAAATACGACGCACTGTTTTTTTTGCAAGCAATGGCCACAGGATCAACCCGGCCTCAACGGTTTTCCCAAGGCCAACATCATCAGCTATCAAATGGTAAGTAGGCCACTGTCGTAATGCACGATGACATACCCACAACTGATGAGGGAGCAAAGAGATTTTGGAGCGGGAAAATACTCCCCAACTGTCATTGATTGAGCGCAATGCTAACGCTAGAGCTCGACAAGCAACTCGTTGTACAGGCTGATGTTCACCACCCTCTATTACTTGAAGGAGGCCCTTCTTGGTTGAAAGCTCCTCAGCCAAGCACTCTTCATAACCGTGCTCAAAGCGAACCAGAACCGTAAGCCCCTTGTTCACTTCTACAGCGCCGGTACCGTATTTGGGGTGGAGAACGACACTTCCAGAATTCACTTCATCCATTCTGACTATTCCTGCTCATCCAACTCAAACTCACCAATACCCAACAACTCCTCTACAAGCTCAGGCTCATCGGCCAGGAACCTGAAAGGAATGTCGAAACTGAAATCAAACGTAGCCATAGCGTCGTTATTCAGGTCTCTGAAGAATGCTTTGTATAACTCTTCTGACTGATAGGGGTCTGCAGAGTCACCTACTGTGTAACCGATACGATTTATGAGTCGTCGAACTTTTTCTGACAGCACAAAAGCATGTTGCTGAGCGCCAGTGTCGGGGATGACTTTATGTCGAATGAGTTCACGGATAACAAAATTAGCACCTATCCCCAGTGACCGACGGAGCGCGGGTAAATATTCCCCTGTCCCCTGCCATACTTGGCTTTCTGAGGATTTAAGAAAGTCATTCAACTGAGGAAGGCGGTCAAGGCTCAATAACATATGAACATAACTCTCCAAGTTTTTAGAAAAGTTATACATTGGAAGTATCTGCAACCATACCCGATAGGACTCACTGACCTGAGCATCAGCCAAATATTCATCAATAATTCCAGTCCAGTCTTCTGACTGCATATCTTCTTGAGCCATGCGATCCCACCAACCTTTACGCTCAATCCAGTCCATGGCAGTTCGATGGTGGCCTTCTGATACCCTGCCAATCGTTTGGCACGCACCGAGATACAACAGCTTTAACCAACCCTTGCGGGCTTCATGTGATTCCAGCACATCATCCTCGGCCATCAACTTCCAAGGAAGCGATTGGGAATACAGCCTATCTTCATAAGTTGCCAAATTTTCAGGGCATGACTCTGCCCACCATTCATAAATATTATTGAGTGCATCTACAGGCTTAAAGCTGCCTCTGCTTGTTTTTACATCGTCCGCTACGCTCTTTCTTTTTTCTTCATCTGAAACAAGCATGAGTTGCTTGTAATCATAGATATCTGATGCCGTCCAGCTAAATTGTTTTTTGAGCACTGTGCTGTCTATGTGGAGGAGCCAACGGGGTTGCCCAAGGGCTTTCAAGCGTCGACCAAGATGTCTCCCATTAAATCCTGAAATTAAATAACGCAGCAACGCATCCTGCCGAGAGTGATCCTTAGATGAAATGCCCTCAGCCCATGCCTTCAGGTTTTCAATTGACGGCTTCAGGCCATCCTGACACTGCACAAAAAATGCCTGCCCGGCTTTGTCATAGCTTGGACTTAAACGATGATGGTCGGGTGCATAAGCATAAATACGAGATTCTTCATCATCGCTTTTATCACCGCTCAGCACTAACTGATCAACCGGGTGCCAATATCTGCCCGTAACATCCTGGAAACGGTACTTTCTGAGAGACAAGCGAAAATCTTGAGATTCACTGGTTAATGCATCCTGAAGAATGTCATTCATCTTCTCGTTAAAAACCCGTCCCAACAGAGAAGCACTTTTAGGAGTCACTTTTTTATCTGTTGTATGCTCATCAATAACGCTAACCAGCGTCTTCTCGCTCAAGGAACCGAAACCAACAGCCATTAGCATCCGTCCAGCCTCATCATCGACCAAACTGTTCTGCTGTTTATATGCCTGTAATTTCTCTAAACCGGATAGTTCTTCAAAAACCACAGAAAGAAGCTTATCGGCTTGATGGCGAACATTTTTCAAAGATATAAGTGAGACATGACTATGGCGTTTTTGTTTTTGTCTCTGTTTATCCTTTCTCCCCCACCTAACTGGGACAACAGGGTAATAAGAAAAGAAAGCTAGCAGCCCTCCTTGTGTAGTAAACAAAGTCTGAAAGAGCTCTGCTTTACTATCTTTGAACGCAGTCCAACCACCCGTTAGAACGTTCCATGTCCGGTTCCAGAAATCGACTGGTGCTAATTGCTCGTCCAGAGACCACTCACGACAGAAGCCATCCCAGTCATCTACAGACCACTCATAGATCTGTTTTAACAGATTCGAGAGCTCACGCCCAAGCTCCGCCATAACTTCAAAATTTTTGCTGTTATTCTTGGCCAGCTGACTCCGTCCGATATCAACCTGAAAGTCAGCCTCAACGACAAACCCTGCTTCCAACTCTTCTTGTAAAGGATTGGTTACCCAGAACTTGGGGATATCCCTTTCTTCTAGGCTCGACAACCCATTCCTGTCGATCTGGAAGACAAATTGCCCCTTCGAGGTCCGATAATGAACAATTCTCTGGGCGACTAGAACCTCATCTTTAACGGGTAACTTAACGTGCCCGAAGAAGAGACCTTTGACTCGACTGCTCTCTTTTGGGGTCCATTGTACAATTTCGTTAGCTACATCAATGGTTCTTATATGCCTTGAAAAAACACTCAGAAGTCCTGAATTTTTGCGGAACCGGGATAAAATTTCTCTTGCATCACAGGTCACATCTTTGCGTAGTTTTAAGTGGACCAATGTTGGCAGAGGGCCATTGCCACTTACAGACGTGGCTCGCTTAATCAGATGGGATCTATTTTTATGAACGACAGGTAAAATTCCGCCCTCTATCTTGACTGCCATTTCACCACTCAACAGCTCTGGAGCATCTGATATTAAAAGGCTGCTCTTAAAGCCAAGTCCAAACTTACCTGTGACATGCTCTCCTTTATCGGACATATTGAGAGAAACCATTTTCTCCAGATCTCGATCGAAACGGCCTTTGCCCTTCTCGTAACCGACTGGGCAATAGTTAACTTCACGCCCCCAGTGGTAGAATGAGAGCGCCTCAGCCTCAAGACGAATAATGAACTTGTGAGGGTACTTTTCTGTATCCGCCTCACCAATCAGCATCCTCTCGCAGTAAGCATCGTCTGCATTCTGGAATAGCTCGAACGGAACACTGTCAGGGAAGTACTGAGAACGTTCCCCGATCTCTCTGCGGTTCTTCTCAAGAATAAGCTTTTTAAGACTATTTCTCTGAATAAGTTGCTTTATCTGGGTCTTTATCTTATCCAGTCGTTTATCATATTTTGCAGACCGCGAGGATGGATCAGCATTTAGCCGCTTAACTTTTCTGTACTCATTCAAAAGCTCGCCAATCTCTCCCTGGTTAACCTGAAGCCTCCCTAAAGTTGGTATGATCTCATCCAAAATCACGAGCTGAGTAAGCTTAATATCAAGCTGGCTTGACTCTCCAAATCGGTTCCACATTCTCTCCAAATTAACTTTTTTACCAAAGACTTTTTCGAGTATTAATTCGGTGCTAGCCTGAAGCAAACGCAACAACTGATCCTTACTGTACTCTTCTGCATTTATCTTCCTCAACTGTATAGCTTGACGCTCAGAGGCATTGAAACGATTTTCAAAAAACAAGATGCTTTCTGGTTTCTGCGGAAAGTTAGCGCTAACAGTACGTCCAAAAATGGATTTTACTTCTACCTTATCTAAGTAACAGATAACAGGCTGAATATTGATCTTCTCCCTTGTTCCCTGTTCACCCTGATTTATGGCCTCCAGATATTCGTCCATGATGCCTTCATAATCTTGGGAACGTGAGTAATCGTTCACAAGAGTGCGAAGCTGCTCATCATTAGTTGCCATTAAAGCCATAAAAGCCGCTATGGCATCACGTGGCACATGTCCCCATGCCTTAAAGTATTTTGTTAAAACGGCTTTACGATTAGGAAACGTCTCGACACTCTCGGCTTTTATATAACTGGAATCCGCAGGATAAACTGCATCGACAACATCCTTAATGGCACGCCACTCGTCAGGGTGCACCAAGTCGCTATAACTAATCCCAATCACATCAACTGCTAGCTCAGTTGATTTACGAAATTTGTCTGCCTTATTCCGTAATAAAATTGCTTCTAGAGCACCGAGTGGCTGATCAAGCCTGCAGATCATACGTAAAAAAAGTGCTCTTGCCTCAGCTACTTTGTCGAACGAATAGCCAGCCAATAGATTGAGAAGTTCAATTAGCTGCTTGCTTGCCAATGGTTTAAACATTGGGCTCGCATCAGCTGGGCTAAAATTGGGTCCTAGGTTTCTTCGTAGCTCACAAACTAGGCTCCACCCCTGTAAACTCAGTGGAAGAGTAGAGTTGCAGAGCTGGTCTATCGCTTCATAGCTGATACCCTTAACATAGCCAAGGGCATAGTCAGTTAGCTTGCCAGCTTCAACCATAAGCTGCTTGCTACTTTCTTCAGGCTTTCTTATATAACATTTAAGCAGTGATAAATATTT
>NZ_SMME01000389.1 GCF_009711465.1 Parendozoicomonas verongulae
CAAGCGGCACAGTGACACCGGCATAGTCCACAAACAGTTTCTCCCCGGCCCGGTGATGCTGACGCATGGAGCGTTTCTGACTCCCTCGCCATACCCGGTAGCGGTGACAGAACTGGGCATAACTGTAGGCATTGAGGGGTTGCTGCTGGCAGTACTCCTCCCAGACCGTTTGCTTAGTGACGCCTTTCTTTTTGAGATCCTGATGTACTTGTGGCCAATCGGGATCAATCAGCCCTTTGCGACCAGACAAGGAGGCATCCGGGAACAGGGCTTTCACCAGAGCCGTTTCGGTAAAACTTTCAGGTAACGGCCATGTGAGTCCTGCCCCTTCAAACTGATGAAGGTAGTTGGAAACGGTGCCCACACTGACCCGCACGCTGCGGGATATTTTGCGGATGCTGAGCTGGTTCTCATACCGCATTCGAAGAATCTCTTTGAGTTTTCGCATGGAAATCCTGTTATCAGACATGACCGTCTCCCTTCCGTGGTTAAAAAGGGAAACGGCCAAAGTTCAAGGAAATCAATGCACAAGAGTTATTTTGCAGATGAATTCAAGAGAAATTCTGCTCACTTGAACACGCATTCTGGTCACTTGAACGGCGATTCTGGAAATCGTGAAAAAGTGTTCAAGAGTTACCAGAATGACTGTTCAAGACTTACCGGAATGGGTGTTCAAGCGTTACCAGAATGACTGTTCAAGTGATGCCAGAATATGCA
>NZ_SMME01000840.1 GCF_009711465.1 Parendozoicomonas verongulae
TTTGGAGATGGGTAGGAATGCCTATCACTAATGCCCCGCACCAGTAAAAAAAGATGAGGTTGTTGCTGTCCATATTAAAAGAAATTCAGGCAACGCTGCGTCCTTTGCTGGTGAAAATAAACACACCCTTTTGCCAAGTGATTTTAGAATCTATGAGTCAAAGGTTCTCAATGATTGGAAAATAGAAATCATTGAATGCCATGATGACACCCTCACGGGGCGCCGTATTGCAGCACCCCGACTCGACGTCACACAAAACTTCAGGTTGGAGACCATCAAATATGAATAGAAATCAGCTTTCACCCAACACAATATTCATTATCCTGCGTAAAGGCTCGGCAGCGCCCCACAAGAGCTGATCTCCTACAGTGAAAGCGGAAAGATACTCCGGCCCCATATTCATTTTACGCAAGCGTCCAACGGGGATATCCATGGTCCCGCTCACCACAGCTGGCGTCAGCTTCTGCATGGAGTCTTCACGATCATTGGCAATGACCTGCACCCAGTTGTTAGCCTCACCCAAAATAGATTCAACATCAGTCATAGGCACATCTTTGGTCAGCTTCAAGGTCAGTGCCTGGGAGTGACAACGCATAGCCCCCACTCTCACACACAAACCATCCATGGGAACAGGATTGCTTTTACGGCCAAGAATCTTGTTGGTTTCCGCCTGCCCTTTCCACTCTTCACGGCTCTGACCATTAGCCAGCTGAGAATCAATATAAGGGATCAGACTCCCCGCCAGAGGCGCACTGAATTCAGTCGTATCCAACCCGGAGCGAATGGTTTCGGCCACCTTCCGATCAATATCCAGAATGGCCGAAGCCGGATCAGCCAGTTCATCAGCAACCGCATCCCGAATCACGCCCATACCGCTCACCAGCTCACGCATATGGCGAGCACCGCCACCACTGGCAGCCTGGTAGGTCATAGCCGATGTCCACTCCACCAGCCCTTCTCGGAACAGACCACCCAACCCCATCAGCATCAGGCTGACAGTGCAGTTACTACCAACGTACGTCTTAACCCCCTGCTCCAGCGCCTGATCAATCACAGAGCGATTGACAGGGTCGAGCACAATCACCGCACTGTCGTCCATCCGCAGCCTGGAAGCAGCATCAATCCAGTAACCATCCCAACCGGACTCACGCAGTTTCGGATAAACCTCACCGGTAAAATCGCCCCCCTGACAGGAGATAATCACATCCATATCAGAGAGTTCACCAATATCAAACGCACTCTTCAGTACGGGAACACTCGCCTTTTCACCCGCCAGATGGGCAGGGCCTGCCTGCCCTGCCTGAGAGGTGGTAAAAAACACCGGCTCGATTCGGGAAAAATCACCCTCCTCTGCCATACGCTGCATGAGCACGGAACCTACCATGCCTCGCCAGCCTATTAGTCCTACTTTATTCAACACACCCTCCCCCTTCGCGTTGAAATCACTGCAAACTCAGACGTCTGCCAAGGCCGCCACAACAGCATCACCCATGCCACGCGTCCCCACCTTCTCACAGCCTTCCGACCAGATATCTCCTGTCCGAATACCCGCATCCAGAACAGCGCTCACAGCCGCCTCGATAGCATCAGCTGCCGTCGCCTCATTCAGGGAATAACGCAGCATCATCGCCACAGAAAGAATGGTCGCCAGAGGATTCGCCAGATCCTGCCCGGCAATATCAGGGGCCGAGCCATGAACTGGCTCATACATACCTTTGTTATTGGCATCCAGAGATGCAGAAGGCAGCATGCCGATAGAACCGGTCAGCATCGCCGCACAGTCAGAAAGAATGTCGCCGAACATATTGCCCGTCACCATCACATCAAACTGCCTGGGTGCACGTACCAGCTGCATGGCGGCATTGTCCACATACATATGGGACAACTCAACATCAGGATACTCCGGCGCAAGCGTGTCCATAATCTCCCGCCACAGTACGGTCACTTCCAGAACATTGTGCTTATCCACGGAACACAGCCTGCCACCACGCTTGCGGGCCGCTTCAAAGGCCACCCGACCAATACGTTCAATTTCCGACTCACTGTACACGTACGTATTAAAACCTTCCCGCTCACCACTCTCCAGAGTGCGAATCCCACGGGGCTGGCCGAAGTAAATCCCCCCCGTCAATTCACGGACAATCAGAATATCCAGCCCGCTGACAATCTCGGGTTTCAGAGAAGAGGCATCCGCCAGCTGAGGATAAAGAATCGCTGGACGCAAATTGGCAAACAACTGCAGATTCGAACGCAACCCCAGCAACCCTTTCTCCGGACGAATCGCCATATCCAGATCATCCCACTTCGGGCCACCAACAGCCCCCAGCAAAATCGCATCCGCCTCTTTCGCTTTCGTCAGGGTTTCCTCTGGGAGAGGAACACCTGTAGCATCAATCGCAGAGCCGCCTACCAGTGCAGAATCAGTTTCAATGGCAAGGCCGAATCTGCCTTTTACAACATCCAGTACACGTAAGGCCTCAGCCACAATCTCATGGCCGATACCATCACCGGGTAAAACCAGAACTTTTTTCATTGATTTCTCTCGTCACACACGCTGATTACGCATTCAGCTCTTTAAACAGCCAGGGAAACCTCTGCTGGTGCTTGTCTTCAAAGGTTTTGATGGCTCCCGATTCCCGCAATGTCAGACCAATCTCATCAAGGCCATTGACCAGGCACTCTTTGCGGAACGAATCAATCTCAAAGGCCAATTCACTGCCATCGGGTTTCACAACCACCTGTCGCTTAAGATCAATGGTGAGGCTGTATCCCTCTTCCCCTTCGCAGGCCACAAACAATTCATCTACCTGCTCTTCCGAGAACACAATAGGCAGCAAACCATTTTTAAAGCAGTTATTGAAGAAAATATCCGCAAAGCTGGGAGCAATGACACACCGAAAACCAAAATCATCCAAAGCCCAGGGAGCATGTTCCCGGCTGGAGCCGCAGCCAAAGTTCTGCCGTGCCAACAGCACAGACACCCCCTTATAACGTGGCTGGTTCAGCACAAAATCGTTATTAAGAGGGCGACCACTGCAATCCTGATCCGCTTCCCCTGCATCGGTGTAACGCAGCTCATCAAACAGGTTTTTACCAAACCCTGTGCGCTTGATCGATTTGAGAAACTGCTTGGGGATGATCATGTCCGTATCCACATTGGCACGATCCAGAGGGGCCACCAAACCTTTATGAACAGTAAATGCTTTCATCAGGCCCGCTCCTCCTGTTTGTCTTTCACCAAATCCCTGACATCGACAAAATAACCCGCCACCGCAGCGGCAGCCGCCATAGCCGGGCTCACCAGATGAGTACGTCCACCGAATCCCTGACGCCCTTCAAAGTTTCTGTTAGAGGTTGAAGCACAGTGCTCCCCTTCCCCCAGTTTGTCCGCATTCATGGCAAGGCACATGGAGCAGCCGGGTTCACGCCACTCCAAACCAGCTTCCACGAAAATTTTATCCAGCCCTTCCTTTTCCGCCTGCTGCTTCACCAGGCCAGAACCAGGCACAACCATGGCCTGCTTGATGGTGTCTGCCACCTTGCGGCCCTTGACCACAACCGCAGCAGCACGCAGGTCTTCAATACGGGAGTTGGTGCAGGAGCCGATGAAGACACGATCCAGCTTAATAGACGTCAGCAGCTGACCCGCTTCCAACCCCATATACTGCAATGCACGGCGAATACCCTCTGCTTTGGTAGCATCATCTTCTGCTTCGGGGTCGGGAACAACAGATCCAACAGGAGCAACCATTTCAGGGGAAGTGCCCCAGGTTACCTGGGGCTGGATATCGCAAGCGTTCAGAATCACTTCATAGTCAAAAATGGCATCCACATCGGAGTGCAGGGTATGCCAGTAATTCACCGCCGCTTCCCATTCCACACCTTCCGGCGCAAAGGGACGACCTTTCACATATTCGATGGTGGTATTGTCTACGGCCACCAGCCCCACACGGGCACCGGCTTCAATGGCCATATTGCAGATGGTCATTCGTCCTTCCATAGAGAGGGCTTCAATCGCTGTACCGGCAAACTCAATAGCGCAGCCAGTACCACCAGCGGTACCGATTTTCCCGATAACCGCCAGCACAATATCTTTTGCGGTCACCCCATGGCCGAGGGTGCCATCCACCCGCACCCGCATATTCTTCATTTTCTTGGCAACTAAGCACTGGGAAGCCAGCACATGCTCCACTTCCGAAGTGCCGATACCGTGAGCCAGTGCACCAAAGGCACCGTGGGTAGCCGTGTGTGAGTCGCCACAAACAACTGTCATACCCGGCAAGGTTGCACCCTGCTCTGGCCCCACCACGTGTACAATGCCCTGACGAATATCCTTCATGGCGTACTGGGTGATCCCAAATTCACTACAGTTGTCGTCCAGTGTCTGCACCTGAATTTTGGATACCGGGTCCACAATCCCTTCAATGCCCACTTCACGCTCATCCACGGTGGTTGGCACGTTGTGATCGGGAGTCGCGAGGTTGGCACTGATCCGCCAGGGCTGGCGGCCGGCGATACGAAGGCCTTCAAAAGCCTGAGGCGAAGTGACTTCGTGCAGGAGCTGGCGGTCTATATAAAGCAGAGCGGAGCCATCATCACGGCTCATGACCAGATGGTCATCCCACAATTTGTCGTAGAGAGTCTTCCCGGCCACAGTATTCTCCTCAGGCGTTACTCCAGTACTGTCTCCGAATCCTATGCCACCCTATAAAATAAAACAAATTCATAATTTTTATTCATTCGATAACTACAAGGAATGATAATTCCAGCCGTTACAGATTCTACCAACCCTGTCAGCCTTACTGTCATTCCCACACCACACTGCAACTCCCCCATCTCGCAGCACTCTACCGTTCCTCAATCCACAACGAGGACACACTCCATGGCAGCACAAATTCCTTCCAGCTCTGAAACCGCTCCGTATCAATACAGCGGTGAGATAGGAAAAGGCCAAGCCGTCAAACGACCGCGCATTTCATCAACCGGCAGTAGCAGTAGTGATGAAGGTACATCGGTAGCCAAGGCTTCCAAAATGGCCGAAGGCACTATACCCAATCGCCCACTGCGTGAGATGGCAGTCACGGAGCAAAGAGATGTTCAGCTTCTTGTAAAGAAAGTCACTAAAAGCCCTATTTGCCTCGATGTTCAAAGAGCTGAACTGGATGCTCTCACATCATTCCTTTACACAATGTTCCCTCAAGATAACCGTATGGGATTTGTTCAGCCCATGCTGGGCGGCATTTCTGCCATTAAGATTGATGGCGAACATATGTACAAAAGCCTTTCTAACAGTGAAGCCGTACAGTTAAAAACTGTTGCTGCAACAGCTAGTGGTTCAAGCTGGTTCTTCTCAGACAAAGAAGGGGCATTTATCGGCGCCCTGAAGAAAGCTTCTGCATTTATTCCCATGTCACAAGATGCCAAACAGGTTGTTGCAACAAGCTTCGACACACTGGAAAGTATGCCTAAGGCTGACGTTGGCCTGTTGATGGAGAAAATTCGCAAATTCAGCTTTTTCAGAGCTCCAGGCCCTGAAGTGGAACCAACAGAGTTTCTGGGCAAGCTCGAAAAGCTGTTGAAAACGACTCACCAAACAGCAACCACTGATTCAGCTGACTTCGATCTGGAACCAGTATCTGGCCCGAACGCTGATGGTATATTTCTCTTAACGGGCACAGTTGAAATTGAGTCCAGGGAGGAAGGTGAAGCCTTACCAAAGCTGATCAATGGAGAAAGAATTGAGCTTGTTGTGATGCGCCATGAAGGACGGGCCTGTGTTGTCATGCTCACAGACAGATCTACCCCGCCACAACGAGAAGGGATGACTCCCCAGCAGGCTTTGTTACAGTACAGGAAAGATACGGGTAGCGACTGGAGTGCTAAAAATGACATCAGCATTCTGGCTGAGCTCAGTACTGACGATGCCGATCAGATCTATCAGACTTTGTCTCAGGCTAACGTTCTAAAAGACAACAAAGTAGAAACCTATCAAGTCTCTCCCAAGGGACAAGACACAACTGTGTAAAACCCTCGCTACAGTGTTAAACAAGGGGAGCCTCAGAGGCTCCCCTTGTTTTTTTCGAACAAGCCTCGTCATACTACGGCCTTTCAACTAAAGCCTTCTATGTCATGGACAGCCAGAACCTGACTGCCTTTCTGGCCGTCGCCCAAACCGCATCCTTCTCCCTTGCGGGAGAGCAGCTTCATCTCACCCAGCCTGCCATCAGCAAACGCATTGCCATGCTGGAAAGTCAGCTTGGGGTACGTCTGTTCGACCGGGTGGGCCGCACAGTAACATTGACCGAAGCGGGACAGGTACTGATAAAACGGGCACAGCGCATTCTGCGGGATATTGACGACACCCGTCAGGCACTGTCCAACCTGTCCGGCAAAGTGAGTGGTCGCCTCAGTATTGCCACCAGCCATCATATCGGGCTGCACCGCCTGCCCCCAATACTGCAGTGCTTCAATCAGCAGTATCCGGAGGTATCTCTGGACATTCGTTTTGTGGATTCCGAATGGGCTTATGGTGGCGTCAGGCGCGGGGAGATTGAGCTGGGTATTATCACTATCGCGCCAGAATACCTGACTAAGAAACAGAGCGACCGCTTTATCACCCGGGAGATATGGCATGATGATCTGGTGTTTATGGTGGCAAAAACCCACTCCCTTGCCAGCCTGTCCCACCCATCCCTTGATGCCATCAGCCAGCACCCTGCGGTATTTCCGGGTAAAAACACATTCACCCGCTCCATTGTACAGTCTCACTTTGAGCAGAGCGGCCTGAGCCTGGATGTGATCATGGAGTCCAACTACCTCGAAACCCTGAAAATGATGGTCAGCATTGGCCTGGCCTGGAGTGTTCTGCCCCGCACCATGCTCACCGAAGGTATGGTTGAGATCACACCGAAAAACATGTCGATGAGCCGCAGCCTGGGCTATGTTCATCATCAGGACAGAACGCTGTCCAACGCCGGACAGGTCTTGATTGACCTGCTGGAACAACAGCGGTAATCGCATATTACGGCACTAAACAACGTATAAGCCCGTAATTACAGCGGCCAGCTGCTGAAAGACACTACGCTGTTCTGTTTATGAAGTCGTTATCTCACCATGCATCTCAAACCGATTGTGTACGTCATCAGCCTGTTTACCATGGCTTTCAGCCTACTGATGGCGGTTCCGGGACTGTATGACCTCTCTATCGGCAGCCCTAATGCTATGTCTTTTTTTCAGGCCGCTATCGGCGCTATTCTCATCGGTGGCATCTGTGTTCTGAAAACACGCTCTGCGCCCTTTCGCCTCGATCCACGGCAAATATTTGTACTCACCAACCTGAGCTGGGTCACCCTCAGCAGTGTGGGAGCTATTCCATTTATGCTGATTGAGGATATGAGTTTCACCGATGCCTTCTTTGAAACCATGTCGGGAGTCACCACAACTGGCTCCACAGTGATGACAGGACTTGAGCATCTCGATAAAGGCGTGTTGCTCTGGCGCTCCCTGCTGCAGTGGTTGGGCGGTATAGGCTTCATAGTAATGGCTGTGGCGATTCTCCCGTTCTTGAAAGTGGGCGGTATGCGCCTGTTCCAGAGTGAATCATCCGACTGGTCAGATAAGTGCATGCCTCGCTCCGGCAATATCGCCCAGGGCGTTGTGGCCACTTATCTGATTCTCAGCCTGCTATGTACCATTGGTTACAAGCTCGGGGGGATGACCTACTTTGAAGCCATTAATCATGCTATGACCACACTCTCTACCGGTGGTTACTCTACATCCGATTCCTCCATGGGGCACTTTACCAACTACTGGATTTACTGGAATGGCACCATCTTTATGCTGTTAGGCAGCCTGCCGTTTGTACTGTTCGTCAAAGCTTTCCGTGGTTATGTGGACGACCTGTTCAAAGACAGTCAGATTCAGGCCTTTCTTGGTTTTATGGTCATCGTTTGGGTGACTCTGGCCATGTGGCTATCCCTCACAAAAGACTGGGACTTCTTCCGTAGCCTGACACTGGTGGCGTTTAATACCACATCCGTTGTCACCACCACCGGCTATGCCCTTACTGATTACAGCCTGTGGAGCGGACTGACTACCACGGTGTTCTTCTTCCTGATGTTTGTGGGCGGCTGCTCCGGCTCCACCGCAGGGGGCATCAAAATTTTCCGTTTCCAGATCGGTTTCAAACTGCTGTTGATGCAACTGAAGCAGGCAGCCCATCCCCGCGCCTTCTTTGTACACCGTTACAACGGTCAGGAAATTACCAGTGACATTCTCCGTTCACTGGTAGGTTTCAGCTTCTTCTATGGTCTGCTGATTGCCCTTATAACCATTCTTCTGTCTGCCATGGGGCTGGATATGATGACCAGCATGAGTGGAGCCATCACTGCCGTCAGCAATGTTGGCCCGGGCTTTGGTGATCTGATTGGCCCGGCAGGTAACTTCATTAACCTGCCCGATGCAGCAAAGTGGGTACTGAGTTTCGGCATGCTGATGGGACGTCTGGAAATCATCACTGTTCTGGTACTGATGACCCCATCGTTCTGGAGAAACTGATACAATCCATACCATGGATACGTATCAGACACCCTCAGGCTCTACCAGTAACACTCTTCAATACCTTGCTCAAGCCCTTCCGGTAGCCGCCCGTAACAACCACCGGTTACCTCTCCTTCTCTCGGGAAGCCAGCCCTGGCTTTCCGGGGTGCTTGAAGACATCACCACATTCACTCAGCAGCCATACTGGTTTTTCAGCGACCGCAGTGAGTGGGGGCTTACGAATGTACAACCCTGGAAGCAAGCCAAAAAACTTTTAGGGCAATCCATTGCATTACTGATTCTTGACCTGACAGAAGTTATTCCTGCAGATGCTCTGGGCATTGTCAGCGGAGCCCTGCAAGGCGGTGGGCTATTGGTTTTGCTACTGCCACCAAAATGTCAGTGGCCCCAGGCGTCACCGTTTCATCTGCGGGCTTCTCAACTGTTGGAACGGTGTAACTTGCCTCATCTGACAGAAGCAGGCCTTCAGCCCCTCACTCCCCAGAAACTGGAACAAGACAACAATCTACCCCAGCCTCCCTGTGCAACACAGGATCAAGAGCGCGCTGTGACAGCTATTAAACGTGTACTCACCGGCCATCGTCGCCGACCTCTTGTCATAACGGCAGACAGGGGCCGGGGGAAGTCTTCTGCTCTGGGGATCGCAGCGGCACAACTACTGACTGCTGCCGAGCAGGAGCAACAGCGCAGTTTATCCATTCTTATCACTGCGCCTTCCCGTAAAGCCGCTGATACTGTTTTCCATCATGGAGAAGTGCTGTTGCCACAGAGCCACAAGCAAAAAAACGTGATATCTCTGGGCAAAAGCCAGATCAGATTTATTGCTCCCGATGAGCTCGCCTCCCAAGAGCACAAAGCCAGTCTGGTACTGGTGGATGAAGCCGCTGCACTCCCCGCACCTCTATTGGAAAAACTCCTGAGGAAGTACTCACGCATCGTGTTTGCCAGCACCATTCATGGGTATGAAGGCACAGGCCGTGGTTTTGCTATTCGGTTTAAAAAGACGCTCAACGCTATCACCCCCAAATGGCAGCAGTGTGAACTCAAAGAGCCTATTCGCTGGAACTCTGGTGACCCCGCAGAGCAACTCATGGAAAACCTGCTGCTGCTCAATGCTGATGCGGCTTCTGATGAAGTCGCGGCCAAAGCAACATTGGAGAGCACCAGCTTTCACCTTATTCAGGGAGCAGAACTCAGGGAAAATGAAATACGGCTACGGGAAGTCTTCGGATTACTGGTGAATGCCCACTACCAGACCCGTCCGGACGATCTGGTGCACATGCTGGACAGAGAGGATCTTGATACTGCTGTGCTGACTCACAAAACCGGCAACGATGAATCTGTCATTGCAGCCGCATTAGTGAGTCATGAAGGTGAATTCAATGAGGAGTTGTCTCAACAAATCTGGGCTGGAAAGCGGCGTCCAAAAGGGCACTTACTTCCACAAACTCTTGCTGCACAGGGTGGATTTCGTGAAGCACCACAACTGAAAATGGCGAGGGTTATGCGCATTGCCGTTCACTCAGCTGTTCAGGGCACAGGTTTTGGGCAACACCTTATGCAGCGTGTAGCCGATGTCATGGCAGAGAAAGGGTTTGACCTGATAGGAACAAGTTTTGGTGCAACGTCAGAGCTGCTGAGTTTCTGGGGCAAATGCACCATGCAACCTCTCCATATCGGCAGCACCCGTAACAGTGCCAGTGGCTGCCATAGTGTCATTGTCGGGCAAGGACTCTCAACAACAGGCCAGTGCTGCGTAGAGCAGTGGAGCCTTAGATATTTCCAATCTCTCCCCTTCCTTGCTCATACAGTGCTTGGCAGTTTGGAGCACGGCGTGCTTTTGCATCTGATGCAACGAAAGACGTCTCAGCTCCTGAAATTCTGCCCACGACTGGAAGAAGATGAACTCGAATTACTCCATGAATTCTGCAACGGATACAGAAACTTAGACGCCTGTCTTCCTGAGCTGCATAAACTGTCTTGCACGATTCTCCCGGAGCATCGCACAGTGCTCACCGATGAGGAACAGGCCATACTCACCTGTAAAATTCTACAGAATCAAAGCTGGGCAGACACCGTCAGGCACACAGGCCTGACCGGAAAAAAAGAAGCGGAACACACTATGCTCCGCTCTGTTCAGAAGCTGCTAAAACAGGTTGCTATTGAAAGCACACACTGAGAAAAAGCAGAGAAACATGACATTACGGTTTATGTTTCGCTGCCTTTTTTGTTGTCTGAGCTTGAGCGTCCTGTTTTAGTGCTTTTTTATAGCATTGCGGGCAAAGGAGTCTTCTGCACTGAAAATCATATTGGTGACGCGCTTAGGGCTGCTGGCGCCTGTGGCATACTGGCGGAATTCATCAGCCCAATCCTGATACTTGGCTCTGTCGATCTGCAACAGCGCTTTGGCATAGCTGTTGTAGAACTCAGGGAAAGGCTTATCTTCCAGAAAAATCTCTGCACACCTGAACTGGCTCAACGTACCGTCTTCATAGCTTGCTCTATGACCATCACAGTCTTCGATATAACTGCGGAAAGTCAATTTGGCTAAAGTACCCTCTTCATTGATGCCTGCATAGACACCCCCACGAAAGGCGTGGAAGGCAGGAATATTTGTCCGGGGAGGAATTTGCTTCACGTACTTCAACATCTCTTTCATTTTGGCTTTCTTGGTGAGAATGCCCCATTCAGGCTTCATCAGTTCGATATAGCGGCCAGTGGTGTAGACAAACCAGAAGCGAATATGCACATTGGGCTCTACTGTCCCATCGTCCATACCGTCCACCAGCTTTTTCAGCTCGTCTGCCGCTTCTTTCAGCAGTACGGCTCTCTCAGATGAGGCGATGTTCCCTGCAGGCTGAGGAGTCATATACATGGCATAAATCGTCTGCGCCCTGTAAGCCACATACTTACCCTCAGGGGTCCCCAGGGCGAGACCTTTGGATTTAGCCTCCGCCAGGTCACCCTGAAAGTGCGAGCGCCAGGCGTCCTGCAGCGCAGGGTCTGTGGGGAATGGATCCTGAGTGGCGCGGGTAATCAATGGCCACTGCTCTTGCAGTTTATCTCCTGTCAAATCCGGCTTAGGCAAACCTTCGGGGAAGGGTTGCCAGCCATTTGCTGAAACGGTTGTTCCAATAATGGACAACCATAGAAGCGCAAAGGCAGAAATTGCGTGTCTTAACTTCATCATCAAACCTCAATTAGAAACGTACCGTAAGTTGTGCAGCAAAAGCATGTGCATGCATATTACGATACCTGGCAGAGAGGGAGCCGGGATCTTCAAAGATAGCTGTTTCCTCTATGACGCCCTGACGGCTGCCATCCACCTTATGGTTGGCATCATGGATAGTGAACGATTTCATCATCATATAGCCATAGGCTAAATCGAGAGAATACTTCTCATCAAATGTGTAACGGGCACCGAGGGTGAGCCACTGGCGATCATTATCAGGGATACGGGCAGAACGGGTCGTATCGTTTGTCGGAGACTTATCAACGGCATAGCCACCACGAAGGAGCCACTTTTCATTCAGCTGATATTGCCCCCCCAGGGAGAGTGACCAGACATCCGACCAGTTCTGGGGAACAAAGGCCACCACATGGCCACCGGGGGCACCGTTACTCACAGTCACAATATCGGACACCCTCCTCCCCGGTATACCACCGGACGCTGTGACCTTGAAGTATTCCATACGGCTCCAGCGGGTCCAGGTAGCGTTAGCCAGCAGTGTCCACTGCGGATCCAGATCATAAGATAGGCTAAGGTCTACAATCTCGGGGAACTTGATGGTGGTTTTTACATCCTGTTTGGTGATTCCAGGGCGCTCACTAGTCATCCACCGAGCTGAAGCTTTGGCATCAGGAATCGGTTGCGGGTAGTCATCATGGTCAGAACCATCATTATGGCGGTCTGCAAAATGTTCCATAACAACCCCAAGACCGGCCACCCCGGACGCCCGCAAGTCCCCCTCAAGTTTCATTTTTACAGGAGAGCGATAGGACATCCCCAGAACCAGGGAAGGAAGAGGTTTCCAGATAACACCGAGGTTCATGCCAATCCCTACCCCTTCACCGTCAATCTGGGCGCTTGCATCCGTAATCGCACCAGCCAACGGATTTAAATGACGAGACATTTCCATCTGCCCCGCAGCCACCATCAAACCAACCCCCACAGCCAGAGAATCATCGAACCTCCAGGACAGGGAAGGCTGAAACTTCATAATCTGGGTTTTGCTTTGGAGAGCCTGATAGCGGAATGGGGATTCAACTTTGTACTCAGTTTCTCCTCCAAAAGAAGCGTATACCGCCATCCCTGCCCATAGTTGGTCGGTGACAGGCTGGGCATAGTAGAGAGAAGGAACAACCTTGGGCTGGAGGAAGTCATTGGACTTGCCGTGTTCGATATAGCAGTGGGCAGAGTTACCATCAAAGTCTGTACAGTTGTGCTTGCCTTTTTTAGGGTAATTATTCAGGCTACCGAACACTTGATAATACTTAATATTTTCAGGTGTGAGATTTTCAACGTCATAATTATTGGGGTTATCCAATATCAAAGTTTCATAAGTTCCTTTTGCTTCTCCACCAGCAAAAATTCCCATCCCACCAATAACAAACTGCTGTTTATCGAGAAAAGACATGCCTGCAGGGTTTGTGCTGAGCACTGAGGCATCACTGCTGTTGACGCCACGGCCAGCTCCAGCAGAACCAAAGGCAGAGACAGAGTTAAAATCCACCAATGACAGGCCTGCAGCGTGAGTGTATGTACCTTGCAGAAACAGAGCACTGGCCACTGCCAGTGAAAGGTGCTTCAACGTATGGTGGGCTGCCGACGGCTCATTCATAACATCTCCCCCATGAGTACACCTGTGCACCCATACAAATGTGTGTGTTTTGTACGAAGGAGGATGTATAGACCGCTATGAAAGAGTCTGCAGACTTTTTAGCAGTACGACGGTTTCAAAAAGAGGGAGATCATAAAGATATTCATAGAAAGGCCGTGATTCCTTACTGCGATATATCAGTCAGGAATCACGGCCTGAACAGGCGTATTTTCAGCAGGTTAGAAAATATTAAGGCGTAGCCGGTATCACCGGTGTTTCACACGCGACATCACTATTCTGGCCCCGGTGACGCAGCAGATGGTCCATCAGGATAATAGCCATCATAGCCTCCGCAATGGGCGTGGCACGAATACCCACGCAAGGGTCATGGCGGCCCTTGGTGATCACTTCGGCAGGCTGCCCGTGAATATCCACGGAACGGCCGGGAATGGTCAGACTCGATGTTGGTTTCAGGGCAATACTGGCGCGAATGGTTTGTCCAGAGGAAATTCCTCCAAGGATCCCACCAGCATTATTGGAGAGAAATCCATCCGGGGTGATTTCATCCCGGTGCTCAGAGCCCTTCTGGCTCACGGCCGCAAAGCCCGCGCCAATCTCCACGCCTTTCACCGCGTTAATACTCATCAGGGAGTGGGCCAGGTCTGCATCGAGGCGATCAAACACAGGTTCCCCAAGCCCGGGCATAACACCAGTAGCTTCCACGGTGATGCGTGCCCCTACAGAGTCTCCCGCTTTACGGAGGCTGTTAATCAGCGCTTCCATCTCAGGCACTTTGGCCGCATCCGGGCAGAAGAAAGGGTTATTGCCCACTTCATTCCAGTCAAAGGATTCCACACGAATATCCCCCATCTGCTCCAGATAGCCACGAATCTTAATACCCAGAGAAGCCAGATACTTTTTGGCAATAGCACCAGCGGCCACACGCATGGCCGTTTCACGGGCAGAAGAGCGCCCGCCACCGCGATAATCACGGAAACCATACTTCTGGTTGTAGGTGTAATCGGCATGGGCAGGACGATAGATATCTTTAATATTGGAATAATCTTTGGAACGCTGATCGGTATTTTCAATCAGCAAACCAATGGGCGTACCTGTGGTCTTACCTTCAAACACACCGGAGAGAATACGCACTTCATCGGGCTCACGGCGCTGGGTGGTAAATCTGGATGTGCCGGGCTTGCGCCGATCCAGATCTTTCTGCAAATCCTCCACAGAAATATCAACTCCCGGAGGGCAACCATCCACAATACAGCCCAGTGCAGGCCCGTGGCTCTCGCCAAAGCTAGTTACGGTGAACAGCTTTCCAATTGTATTCCCTGCCATAATGCTCCGCCGACAGTTATCGTTTTATATCCCATTGAGTAAGCAGGATTATACCCGGCTTACTCTTATGTGGAAGTGAGATATTTGATACTTAACCGGCAAAGCTGTCTTTGTACTGATCCAGCTCCGCTGCCGTCAGCAGGCAAACGCCGTGGCCACCCTGCTCAAACTCCAGCCAGGTAAATGGCACATTGGGGAAGGCATCATCCAGTGCAAAGCAACTGTTGCCCACCTCCATCACCAGAATACCGTCGTCTGTCAGATAGTCACGGGCATCACGAAGAATTGTGCGCGCCAGATCCAGACCATCATGGCCAGCTGTCAGCCCAAGTTCGGGTTCGTGATGGTACTCATCGGGCAGATCAGACATATCCTCTTCATCCACATAGGGGGGATTGGTGACAATAATCTCGTATTTTGGCTGCTCATCCTTCAGTGCGGAGAACAGGTTGGACTCCACAGCCCGCACGCGACCCCACAACTCGTAACGATCAATGTTAATGCGGGACACATCCAGAGCATCGGTAGACAGATCCAGCAGATCCACCTGCGCTTCCGGGTAGGTTTGGGCACAGGCAATACCAATGCAGCCTGAACCAGTACACAAATCCAGCACACGGCTTACCGGCGCATTACCCATCCAGGGTTGGAAACCGTTCTGGATCAGTTCAGCAATGGGGGATCGTGGCACAAGCACACGCTCATCCACATAAAAAGGCATTTCACAGAACCAGGCCTGATTCAACAGGTAGGCCGCAGGCACGCGGTCTTCAATACGGCGGCGCACAAGGTTCTTAAGATGGGCCGCTTCTGTGGCCGTCAAGCGACAGCTGTACAGGCTCTGATCAAAATCCCAGGGTAGCTCCAGCGCCTGCAAAATCAGTGAGCAGGCTTCATCCCAGCTGTTATCACTGCCATGACCGAAAAACAGCTCATATTCATTAAACCGGCTGTAAGTCCAGCGTAACCAGTCACCAATTGTGTGCAGGCCATCAGTGTCGGTCAGGTTCTCTTGCAGGTATCCGGACATTGCCAATCCTTCGAGCATTTATCAAAAGGAGGTGGATTCTAGCAGGCCAGCCTGAGGCAGACCACGCTATCAGGAGCCGTAGAGAATTCGAAACCCGGCCGATGGGTTTGACAGTCACGGTACAAAAACGCTAGAAAGCGCTTTTATTCTTGACGGATTTAACGATCCCTCCCACGGTGCACAGACAATGGTAGACGAAAGCGACAAAGAACTTCTGGCCAGGGAGATGGCTGGGGTGCGCCCTCTCAAACACAAGAGCACAAAAAACAAAGCGGCTCTTGATAAAAAGAAAGGCATTCCGGAATTCACCATGCGCCTGAGGCGCAGAGAAGCGACAAAAGATAACTCAATTGTCGCAGATGGTCTTTCCGATACTCATCTGATCGCTATTGCACCGGAAGAGTACATCGAACATATTCAACCTGGCCTCCAGCACAGCAAGCTTAACAAGCTGCGACAAGGCAAACTGGAGATTCAGTATAATCTGGATTTACACGGCTACACCTTTGACGATGGGCGGGACATGCTGCAACGATTTATCAGCTTCTGCCGCAAAAATCATTACACGACCGTGAGAGTAGTGCATGGTAAATCCCATGGGTCCTGGGGACGTCAGGACACCATGAAAAGCTATGTTAACGCCTGGCTGAAACAGATCCCCGGAGTACTGGGCTTTGCCTCCTGCCTGCCTGTGGATGGCGGAACCGGTGCTGTGTATGTGTTACTGAGCCGCCCGCGCTGATGGCATGGGCGCTTTCAGCCATAAGTCTTGAATACGAAAGTGGGCATAACGGCCATCTTCCGGATAGCCCTGAACTCTGGGTTTTACCAGCCGTGCGTCCTGATAGTGGTAAATCGGTATAGCAGGCATATCCCGGGCCAGTGTTTCTTCAATGGTTTTCAGGCCTTTAGCCCGTTCATCTTTATTAAAGCTGTAACAGGCCTGCTGTAGCTGTCGCTCAAAATCCGCACTGCTATAGCCTGACACATTGGAAGGAGATCCGGACATAAAAATCGGATAGAGAAAACAGGCATTCGGGTGCCCCATCGCCCAGCCTGTTCGCACGGTATCAAATTTTTTCTCAAACAGTTCTGCTTCCATCGAGTTCCACTCAACATTGCGTAACTGAGTGTGAACCCCCAGCGTCCGCTTCCACATATCTGCCACAACCAGTGCAATGAGTCTGTGACTTTCCATTGTGTTGTACAAAATTTCTATGGTGAGAGGATTGTCCAGACTGTAACCACTTTCTTTATAGAGACGCTGGGCCTCCTCTATTCTCTCCTGCTGAGTCGCAGACATTAAAGGGGAATTTTCCGGGTGATTGCCCGACAGGGTTGGTAAGGGCGCAAAGGTTTTTGCTGCGGGGTTACCATAACCTGTCACCTTTTCCGTTATCACCTCACGATCAATGGCATAAGCTAATGCCCTGCGCAACCGGGCATCCTTAAATTTTGGATTCTCGAGGTTGAACGTGTAAAAGTAAGTGCCAGAATGCTTATTAATCTTCAATTCATTACCAAAGCGGGACTGCAACCAATTTGAACGCCCTGGAAGCACCGAGTAGGTCATATCCAGCTGTCCTGCTTCATACTGTTTGAACTCAGCTTCCATTGTCAGCGCATATAACACCGCCTGCTGAATACGCACACGGTCAGCATCATGGTAAAGAGGATTTTTGATCATCCTCAGCTTTTCATTGATAACCATTTCACGGGGTATATAAGCACCGTTAACAACCATTCGGCCGATTTTAGCCCACCCTTCCCCATAGGTTTTTACCGTGGGAGTGTGAAGTGGGTATTGATTCACCAACAGGTAAAGGGCGTGATCAACTGACTGTTCGAGGTTGAGCACCAGTGTCCGCTTATCAGGTGCACTGACACCAAGCCTTTCTGGTGGCATATCGCCTGCCGTCACTGCATCTATATTCACCAGTTTTAACATTTTCAACCGTGAGGCCATCATAAAACCATTAGCAGGGTCAGCCTGATAGTGAAAACCTTTGACAAAATCGTCAGCCACCAGTGGATCACCATTACTCCACTGAAGCCCGTCACGCAGTGTGAACACAATGCGCCGTCCCTGATTCTCAAACCGCCAGTTTTCAGCCTGGCCCGCTTTGATACCCCCATCACTGGACGGCACGACAAGTCCTTCATAAATATTTTCTGTCACTATGGCGCTGTCAATGGTCGCAATCTGGAAGGGGTTCAGGGTGTGGGGAGAACTGTATTGGCCAAGATGAAGAGTCGAGTCATCAGCAACTGCACTGAGAGCAATCAGAAAAGGCCCCCATACCATCACCCGGTTTTGACAGACTTTCCATAATTGTTTTATGAATATCACGACCCTGCAGTCCCCTGAGCGACATCCTGCCCAGGAAAAGTGATGGGAGGCTCTCCACTCCCGGCATAACTGTACTCAAAGCCGGACCCTTGCCCGGCTTCATAACTGTCCAGTGCTCTTTCAGTCACAATACGCCCCAGTTGAATCATTTCTTCAGCACGGTTGAATTCATAAAACCGACACTGACGGCGAGAAATAGGAATTAGCAGGTCTGGAGCATAGCCAGCCATCTTATAGCGAGCCAGTGACTCCTGCATAATTTCCAGAGATTGGTTGAATATATCCAGCATGCCGCTTTTCATCATAGCTTCACCATGACTGCCAGCAGTTTGGATACCTCTACTTGAACGCCAGCGGAATTTGTTAAGCCAGCGACTGAAAACCTTGTCCTGTCGCGTGGGTTGAGATGTGCTACAGCACATTTTAAAGGGCTGCACATCCGCGTTCAGATCCACGGCAATAATCATATCGGAGTGAGCGGATACAGTGGGCGCAATAGGCAGGGGATTCAGTACACCACCATCCACAAGGGTTCGTCCATTGTAATTCACTGGAGTAAACAGGCTGGGAATAGCAATGGAAGCACGAATCGCCGGCAACAGCTCACCATCCTGAAACCAGATTTCCTTACGAGCATGAAGGTCTGTAGCAACTGCCGTGAACACAATGGGCATTTGTTCTATGCGTGTATCACCCACCATCTCGCTGATCACATCAAACACCCGGGAACCATTGATCACACCGGGATTTTTAAAGGAGAGATCCAGCAGGCGTATAACATCGACATAATTCAGTTCTTTGACCCAGTCCCGGTAATGGTCCAGCTCACCAGCTGCAAACAGTCCGCCTATAAGTGCTCCCATAGAGCTCCCGGCCACAGCCTGAATCTCGTAACCACGGGCCTGAAGCTCTTCAATGACACCAATATGGGCATAACCCCGCGCACCACCGCTGCCGAGCACCAGAGAGACTGTTTTGGACATAACCGAAACTCCTGCCATTTCTGACAGAAGTTATCGGCGAAAACGCTTGGATAAAGAGCGCAGTGCTTACATAAGCACTCAGGGAGCAGGCACGGTGAATTGGTCAATCATCGTATAAACACGGCGGGTACCACGGGTAATAGAGTACAGAACATAATATTCTTTGCTGCCTTTAACTTCGCGGCTGGCGAGTAGATAGTGTTGCTCACGGTCGTGGCCATAAAGGGTGGATACACCGAAAATATCATTCGCCCAGAGATTACTGGGGCCACAGTCTCGCCCTTCACAGAGAAATTCCACTTCCGCTCCCAGTGCCTTGATATGCTTAGTCATATCCTGAAAGGCTCTGGCACTGCCGTGCCCTGTAGGAATTTCATAAACCCGGCGTTCGAGAAAGCCGTCCAGCCACTGTTCTTTATCCGCACGAATCTCCCCGCGGATTTTTCTGGCGCGACTGCCCAGCACCGGATAGTTGCGCGCTTCCCGGGTAACGGACTGATACAGACTGGCGTTAGGGTAACGCTGCAAACCGGGTAAATCCCCCTCTTGTGCCTGTACAGCCCCTGTCAGAACAAAACACAGACTCAGGCCTGCCAGCCATAACAGGGGCTTTCGGGGCTGAATAAACACCATGTTTTTAATCACACTTCCTGTCACTGTTTTACCCCATCATTCTTAAAGTGAAAAATGGCTGAATCACCTGTACAACATCACCAGCCTGCCCTTCCAGTTGCAGATGATGCTCCCCCTCCAGACTATGGACTTCAATATGATCCAGAGTATCAGCAAACTGTTGAACAGCCTTGTCGAGCATTCCGCCTTTGGCAACAACCAACAGTGCAGGTACTTTATATAGCAGCAACCAGCTGATGGGTCTGCGCCACAACCATTGCCCATTTTCCTCCTTTAAACCACGGCAAACAATAATCTTTGCCACTTCAGGGCTGATCTTTCCAAATCCTGACAATACACGCACTTGCACAGCTTGTTCGATGACAGCAAAGCTCATATCTTTTATTGTTATGGTCAGTGGAGTCCCTGCATCTGGAGTCATATCAGGCTTTCACCACTGCCATCGTCAAACGGGAGATGCACACAAGCTTATCCTGTTCATCCTTAATAATAATTTCCCAAACCTGTGTCGTACGGCCAATATGCGTTGCTTTCGCTCTGCCTGTGACCAGCCCGCTGCGGGCTGCACGCACATGATTGGCGTTAATATCCAACCCCACACAGTAGTACCCTGGCTCAGCCGCGATGTTAGCCGCCATGCTTCCAAGAGACTCCGCCAGAGCTACACTTGCTCCGCCATGGAGCAGCCCCATAGGCTGCACCGTGCGCGTATCAACAGGCATGGTTCCTGTCACACCATCGTCGTGAATATGAGTGACAATCATGCCTAAATGTTCACATAAGGTATTTTTCAAACCTTTGTTCAAAACGTCCAGGTTTATGTCTCGCTTCCAGATACTCATGCTTATGACTCTTCTCAAATGTGCAAGCGAGGTTACCTGAGGTACAACATTGTAACAATCGCCTGCGCACAAACTGCTAATCAGACAGCAGTTTCTTCATACACAATTTATCAGTTCCCAGACAAAAAAAAGATAGATCGTGCTCTTTTATTAACCAGTGAACACGGGCACGGTTGCGTCATTCAATTTTGTAATTGTCTGCTTGCGTGCGTTCTTGTTCGATGAACAGATCTTCAAGCAGTGTTTTGCATGAAATTCACATATTTCTCAGGGAACCAGGATGAAAAAGCTACTTGGATCTGTACTGGCAGCAACCTTGCTGCTGACGGGATGTTCTGATAAAGATCCACAGAAAGCCGAATCGGCATCTGCCAAGGTTGCACCTCTGGACATCAATATGAGTCTGGTGTTCAGCCCTAACGAACTACTGACTAAAGAACTGATCAAAGTCACTGACAGTATTCGTGAGCGTACCGACGGTGGCGTGAACATCAAGGTCTTCCCAAGTGGGCAGCTGCCTGTTTACAAAGACAATATGGAACAGGTCGTGAACGGCGCCAACTGGATTGCGGTTGAAGATCTGACCTACATGGGCGACTACGTGCCTGACTTCGCGGCTCTGGCTGGCCCCATGCTGTATAACAGCTACGACGAATACGTAGCCATGATGCACACCGACATGGTGAAGGATCTGAAAGCACAGGCTGAAGAGAAAGGCATCAAGGTTCTGAACGCTGACTACATGTTCGGCTTCCGTAACATGATTACCAACAAGGAAATTGTGAACGCTGAGGACATGCGCGGCATGCGTATCCGTGTTCCTCAGAGCCAGATGTTTATCAGCACTCTGCAGGCCATGGGCGCCGCTCCTGCTGCACTGGCCTTCCCGGAAACCTACGCTGGTGTTCAGCAAGGTGTAGTTGACGGTCTGGAAGGTTCCATCCTGACCCTGTATTCCACCAAAACTTACGAAGTGGCCAAGAACATGTCTCTGACTCACCACTTCCTGGGCTCTGTAGGTATCTACATTTCTCCACAACTGTGGGCGAAGATGACTCCTGAACAGCAGCAGATTGTGAACGAAGAGTTCGAGAAAGGCGCTACGTCCAACAACACCGATCTGGTGAAGCTGGAGAAGGAATATACCGCGAAGCTGAAAGATCTGGGTGTGACTTTCAACGAAGTCAACTCCGCACAGTTCAACGACATGACTGCCAAGGTTTACTCCCAGTTCCCATCCTGGAGCTCCGACATTCATGAGCGCATCATGGCCGAACTGAAGAAGATTCGCGCTGCGGCTGAGCAATCGTAACTCCTGCCCCTCCACAGCCGGGCTGTCTGAAACCTGGACAGCCCGGTGCTTGTTTCCGCTGTACGAGCCCACAAGTATGACGTTTTTGTTCCGATACTTTGAAGAAATTTTCGCAAGTATCGCCATCTCCATTACCGTGATTATGGTTATCCTTAACGTGTTCCTGCGGTATGGTTTTGGCTTTGTAATTCCCTGGACAGAAGAGCTGTCAGTTATCTGCTTTATATGGGCAACCTATCTGGGCGGTAGCTCCTGTTATAAACACAAGCTCCACCTTGGCGTAGATATCATCATCTCCATGCTCCCTGAGGGTATGCGCCAGCGTTTCCAGATTATGCTTTACCTCTTCCTGCTGGCCCTGCACTCTGTGATGGTATGGCTCAGCTTTGATTACCTGATGCTCTCCTCAAAATCCACACCGGTTATGGGCATCTCCTATTTCTACATTAATTCTGTGCTGGTTCTCAGCTTCGGTCTGATGGTTCTGCACACTCTGCGTTTTCTCGCACAGGAAATCTCTGCGCTGCGCAATCCCCAAAGCCAGTTAAACACTTCATTAAACGGTGCTGCGGAGTAAGAGACAATACCATGGAAGCGTATACCCCTATTATCATCCTGTTCGTTCTGTTTTTACTGAACGTACCGGTGGCCTTCTCCCTGATGGCCTCATCTGTGTTTTATTTTGTTTTCCTGAACACCAGCATCCCCGTCAGCCTGGTTATGCAGCGGTTTATTTCCTCTGTGGGTTCATTCCCACTGCTGGCGATTCCGTTCTTTATTATGGTGGGATCGGTTATGAACTATTCCGGCATCAGTAGTAGCCTGCTGAAGTTTGCGGAATCGTTTATCGGCCACAAACGCGGTGGCCTGGCCCATGTAAACATCGCCCTGAGTACCTTGATGGGTGGTATTTCCGGTTCTGCTAATGCAGACGCGGCCATGCAGGCCAAGATTCTGGTTCCGGAAATGACCAAGCGCGGTTACGATCTGCCATTCAGTGCCGCGATCACAGCCGCCTCCTCCAGTATCGGCCCCATTATTCCCCCTGGTATTAACCTGATCATCTATGCCCTGCTGGCTAACGTATCTGTCAGTCAGATGTTCCTGGGAGGCTATATCCCGGCGATCCTGATGGCGATTGCTCTGATGATCACTGTGACCATCATTTCCCGCCGCAGAAACTATCCAGTGTCCCGTGAGGAGCCTGCTTCTGCAGCTGAACGCTGGCACTTCTTCTGTAAAGCCATGCCCGCCCTGCTGATTCCTTTCGGCGTTATCCTGGGTATGCGCTTTGGCCTGTTCACGCCTACAGAGGCGGGGGCTATTGCGGTGTTCCTGTGTGCGCTGATCGGTATCTTTATTTACCGCGAGCTCAAGCCTAAGCACTTCGTGATGATCCTGCAGGAAACCGTTCAGGGCACAGCCAGTGTGATGTTTATCATCATCGGCGCGATGGTATTCGGCTATTACATGACTCTGGAACAGATTCCCCAGAATGTGGCCTCTGCTCTGGTGGCCTTTACCGATGACCCGAAAATCCTGCTGCTGATGATTAACGTAATGCTGCTGGTCATCGGTATGTTTATCGAAGGCGGTGCGGCGATGATTCTGCTGACTCCACTGCTGCTGCCAGCCGTCATGAATGCAGGCGTGAACCCGGTTCACTTCGGTATCATCATTATCGTGAACATCATGATTGGTGGCGTGACACCGCCGTTTGGTTCCATGATGTTTACTGTATGCTCCATATTGAAGGTGCGTATTGCTGACTTTGTCCGTGAAGTTATGCCAATGATTCTGGCATTGCTGGTTGTACTGATGATTGTGACCTGGTCTGAAGATCTGGTGATGCTGCTGAACAACCTGACCGCATAAGTTTTCGGTACTTAACATAAGCCTCCGCAATAAATGAGGAGGCTTATGCTAAAACTCAAAAGCTGAGATAAAGTGTTGCCAGAGGCGGCAGTGTCAGCCGCAAAGAGAAAGGGTGACCATGAAGTGGTTCATCGTTTGATACAATCACATCCGGGTTCGTAACACCGCTTCCTCCATAACATTCCCCATCCGTGTTCAGCATCTCTTTCCAGGTCCCTGCCTGTGGGACACCAACAGAATAATTATGACGCACAACAGGTGTCAGATTACAGATAACCAAAAGGGCTTTATGACCGGTATCCCGGCGTAACAGGGCTATGACAGACTGCTCATTATCATCATTAATCACCCACTGGAATCCATCCTGCTCATAATCTAACTCCCAAAGGGCTGAATGCTCTTTATAAAGTCTGTTCAGATCGCGAATAAGGCTGCTGACCCCCGGACAGAATTGATTTTCCTTAATCAGCCACCAGTCAAGCTCACCATCATGATTCCACTCAAGATGCGTACCAAACTCCGTCCCCATAAACAAAAGCTTCTTCCCCGGATGAGCATACATAAACCCGAGATAAGCACGAAGATTGGCAAACCGCTGCCACTCATCCCCCGGCATGCGGGTTAACAGCGTTCCCTTGCCATGAACAACTTCATCATGGGAAACAGGCAGAACAAAATGTTCGGAGTAGTGGTACACCATACTGAAGATCAGCTCATTATGGTGATATTTGCGGTATTCGGTGGGTCTGGAAAAGTAGTTGAGAGAATCATGCATCCAGCCCATATTCCACTTAAAGTTGAAACCGAGTCCGTTATCCCAGGTTGGCTGTGACACACCTGGCCAGCTGGTTGATTCTTCCGCAATCATCATTGCATGAGGGTAGTGACAAAAAACAGTTTCATTCAATTCCTTGAGAAAGCTGACCGCTTCAAGATGTTCATTGCCTCCATAAATATTTCTTTCCCACTCGCCCTCATTACGGGAATAGTCCAGATACAACATTGATGCCACGGCATCCACGCGCAAGCCATCAATACGATAGTGCTCGAACCAGAATAAAGCATTACTGATAAGAAACTGGCGCACAAAAGGCTTACCGTAATCGAATATCAGTGTTTTCCAGTCAGGGTGCCAGCCTCTTTTGGGATCTCCATACTCGTATAATGCCGTTCCATCGAACAGGCTCAGCCCATGACCGTCTTCCGGGAAGTGGGCGGGCACCCAGTCCATAATGACACCAATACCATTCTCATGGCACTGATCCACAAAGCACTTGAAATCATCCGGTGCACCATAACGACTGGTAGGGGCGAACAGCCCCACTGGCTGGTAGCCCCATGAACCAGTAAAGGGATGCTCCATCAATGGCAGAAATTCAATATGGGTAAAACCCATGTCCACAACGTAGGGTATTAGTTGTTCGGCCAGCGTCTTGTATGTAAGACAGTAGCCCTGCTCCTTTTTCCATGAACCGGCATGAACTTCGTAAATGCTGACTGGTCGGTTTTGTATATTGTCTGAGCCTGACTTCCGATTCTGGCTCTGCCACTGATACCGGTGATTGTCGTAAACAATGGAAGCATTGCCAGGGGCCTGTTCAGCATAAAATCCAAAAGGGTCCGCTTTATAGGGTAAAAGTTCCCCCTTCTGATTGCGTATTTCAAATTTGTAAAGGTCACCAATTTTTGCATCCGGCACAAAAAGCCGCCATATCCCGCCTTCCCCGCTGGACATGGGATGAGTACGGCCATCCCAATAATTAAATGAACCAATAACACTGATACTGCGAGCCCGGGGGGCGTAAACTTTGAACAACACACCAGCCAGAGTTAACGGATTGCCAGCCCTGTCCTGACAGGCGTGTTCATGAACATGGGCTCCCAGATGGTGGTGGAGATGGTAATAATCAATATCACCTTGTCGCAGGCAATCGCCCCCAAACTGGTAGGGATCTATGAACTCAAAAAGACCTTCATTAGCACTTTCTCCCTCTACGATATACACCGACGGCAGGTCATCCTCTGGCACTGTTAACTCAAACAGCCCCGTAACCAGTGAGGACGGTTCCATATCTCCGACCACTTTATCGTTTACGTTATCCAGAATTCTCAGCCACATGGCTTCCGGATACCATACACGTACACTGACCATTCCCTCACCTGGCCTTTTTTGCACGCCAAGGATATTGAAAGGCTGTGCACAGCGGCTGTGACCAAGATCGTCAGCAAGAGCCTGAACCTCTTCAGATTTCTGTTGTTCTTCATGCATGATCAGAGCAGACCCCAAACCAATTTGCCATAATCCTGCATGGATCTATCCGATGAAAAATGTCCCATACAGGCCGTATTCAAAATAGCCTTTTTCCACCAGAGTTCGGGACTGCGCCATACCTGTGCAATGTCGTTCTGAGCCTTGCTGTAAGCCTGATAATCGGCCAGTACCATAAAGTAGTCGGACTCTTTCAGATTATTAACCAGAGGTCTGAAGGCTTCTGGCTCTTCGGGGCTAAGATCACCTGAAGCCAGCCAGTCACACACTGCTTTTATTTCCGGATTATTGTTGTAAATATCTTCGGGGTAGTATCCCTGATCACGGAGCGCTTTCACTTCCTCAACGGTCATGCCAAAGATAAACAGGTTTTCGCTGCCTACCGCTTCTGCCATTTCAATGTTGGCCCCATCCAGGGTTCCCAATGTCAAAGCCCCGTTCAGAGCCAGTTTCATATTACCGGTTCCTGACGCCTCAAAACCCGCTGTAGAGATTTGCTGGGACACATCAGCGGCCGGTATGATTTTTTCTGCCAGGGTGACTCTGTAATTGGGTAAAAAAACAACCTTGAGTTTGTCTTTTATCCGCCGGTCATTGTTAATTCGCTTTGCAACCGAATTGATGGCATAGATAATTGTTTTGGCCAGTGCATATCCCTGAGCGGCTTTAGCCCCAAAAATAAAGACTCTGGGTACATAATCAAGATCTGGATTCTCAAGAATTCTTCGATATTCCGTCATAATATACAGCAAGTTCAGATGTTGCCGTTTGTATTCGTGAAGCCTTTTAATCTGAACATCGAAAATGGCATCCGGATTCACTCTGAACCCACACTCCGATTGAATAGTCTTTGCCAAAACTTCTTTATTAGAGTGTTTTATAGCGGAGTATTTTTCCTGAAATGCAGTGTCTGTTGCATAGTCTTTCAGGCCACTCAACAGATTAAGATCTTTGCGCCAGTTTCCATCAACAGTCTCGTCTATCAGCTTCGCTAAACCGGGATTGCAGCCAGCCAGCCAGCGTCTTGGTGTCACACCATTGGTAACGTTCACAATCTTATGAGGCCAGAGAGCATGGAAACCAGGGAATAGATCAGTCTTCATAAGATTACTGTGCACTTTTGCAACACCATTGACACTTCGACTTCCAATCATGGCCAGATAAGCCATTCTGACCATAGGCTTTTCCCATGAACTGCTCGGTTCTTCAATAATGGAGAGCCGCCTCTTCATCATATTGTCACCCGGCCACCGCCGCTCAACTTCTTCATGAAGAAAGTGGCTGTTAATCTGGTGGATAATTTTCAAGTGGCGGGGCAACACTCTGATAAAAAGATCCTGTGGCCATTTTTCCAGTGCTTCAGGCAGGAGTGTATGCTGTGTATAGCAAATGACATGACGACAGATGGATAGAGCATCCAGAAATGCTATATCTTCTTCATCCATGAGTATGCGCATCAACTCTGCTACCGCCAGAGCGGGATGGGTATCATTCAGCTGAATAGTGACCTTATCTGCAAAGTTGTCGAACAATGCTGCAGCGCTCTTGTTTTCGCTTTCCGGCCCACCAGCGAGTGTCTCTTTTCGATATCGGTTCACAATATCCGCAAGAGAGCACGCCACAAAAAAATACTGCTGGATAAGCCTCAGCTCTTTCCCTTCCGGGTGGTTATCGTTTGGATAAAGCACCTGACTGAGAGTTTCCGCCACAATTTCCTTTTTCCGCGAGTCGCTGTAACGCCCCTCTTCAAAGCGATTCAGATCGAAACCTTCTTCTGCTTTCCCCTCCCAGAGCCTGAGGGTATTGACCCAGTCAGTTTCAAACCCGGTAACAGGAATATCCCACGGCACACCGGTAATTTCTGCCGTATTTGTCCAGCTGACTTTGTTATTATGTTCCTCAATGCGGCCATAGAGTTTGACAGTCTGCCTGCGTTTCTGTCGCTCCCGTCCCCAGGGAAAGCCACTTTCACGCCATGGATCAGGACTTTCAACTTGCTTGCCCCCCACAAAGCTCTGCTTGAAAAGACCAAACCGGTAATTGATGCCATAACCAAAAGCGGGTATTCCCAAGGTTGCCAACGAGTCCATAAAACAGGCCGCCAGACGCCCCAGACCTCCGTTTCCCAGTGCAAGATCAGGTTCACATTCCAATACATCCCCAAGATTCTGCCCCATATTTGCAAGGGCTTCTCCTGTCTTGTCATAGAGCCCCATATTGCGGAGCATATCCCCCTCAAGCCGACCAACCAGAAACTCAAGTGAGAGATAGTAAATACGCCTGGCTTCTTTAGCGCGTTCCTTTCTCCGGGTGTCCCTGACACGATCGAGATTGATTGAGCGTAAAAACAACTCCACTGCAACCCAGTAATCCTTTGCTTCTGCCTCTTCGGTCTCAATGCCCAGAGTGTTTTCAATGTAATACTGAATATGTTCCTGAATCTGCTGAACAGACAAAGCCTGTATGCTTTCAATGTCAATTTGACTGAGACTTTTGGAGATAGGCATGAACTGATCTCTCTGATGTGCCCCTCTCTCACCTTCGCCACATGTATAATGTTGAGAGTCGGGTGAAGGTGAAAAAGAAAACTATTTGCAAAAATACTGATACTGAACTTGTATATAGACGACATCCGTCACATGTAAACATTCAGGTTCATGCCTTGTTTTTTTGTCGTAACTGTCCTGAGCAGTACGCAAGTTTTCTCTAGATAGTCCTCGGGAGTCAGTATGTTCACCAAACGCAATGTTGTCATAGCATCCCTGTGTGCTCTTGTTTTTTTAGCCGTATCTATGCCCCCCTCCTCAACATTTGCAAAGAGCGACGAGCTCTTGCTCTGGGTGGGCGGTGACAAAGCCTACAATGGGATTCGTGAAGTCGGAGAGCGCTTTACAGAAGACACTGGTATCACCGTGAAGGTAGAAATCCCCGAAAATGTCACCAACCGCTTTCAGCAGTCAGCCGCTTCTGGAGGAGGGCCTGATATCATCTTCTGGGCACATGATCGCTATGGAGAGTGGGCAAAGAGCGGCATTCTGGCTCCCGCAAAACCTTCCACGCGGTTTAAAAAGAATATTAATCCCATCGCCTGGGATGCGATGACCTGGAATGGCGAAATTTACGGCTTTCCAATTTCCATGGAAGCTGTAAGCCTTATTTATAACAAGGATATTCTCCCTACTCCGCCAAAGTCTTATGAAGAGATGTTCTCTCTTACCAAAAAGCTGGCAAACCGCTACCCGCCGACCGACAAAGACAAGAAAGGCGACAAGGGTATTACCACCATCATGTGGGATCAGGTTCAGCCCTATTTCACCATGCCTTTGCTGGCAGCCGATGGCGGCTATATCTTTAAAAAAACCGCTAAGGGGTATGACATCAAACACACAGGTGTGAACGATGCCGGTGCCAAGGCTGGCGCGAAGATGCTGGTGAATATGATTGATAAAAACGTGACTCCGCGAGGGGTGGATTATGGCGTGATGGAGTCCGCGTTCAATAATCAGGAAACAGCCATGATGGTTACCGGCCCCTGGGCCTGGGCCAACCTTGAGAAAAGCGGTGTAAACTTTGGTGTCGCGCCGCTGCCTACAATCAACGGCAAACCCGCCCGGGCTTTTGTTGGGGTATGGGGTGCCGCGCTGAACAATGCCAGTAAGAACAAAGATCTGGCACGGGAATTTCTTGAAAATTACCTGCTGACTGTTGATGGACTGAAAGCCATGAACAAGGATACCCCTCTAGGCGTCGTAGCCAACATGACCCTGATGCAGGAATTCAAAAAAGATCCCAGGATTGCTGCCACTTATCAGAATGTGGTTCAGGGCATGCTGATGCCCAACATTCCGGAGATGGGGAAATTCTGGTCAGCTATGGAATCAGCTCTTCGCAATATTACCAGTGGGCGACAGGAGTACTCTACTGCGCTGGATGATGCTGCCAAACGTATTGTGAATTGAATCATGACTGGCGTACAAAAAAGAGGAAGTGGCCGACCATGGCTGGCCATTTCCCTGCTGGGCATTATCGACCTGCTGATATTGTACGGCGTTACACTTATGTATGCGCAGGGTGAAATTGCTTTTGCACTGATCATGCTGATTCTTGCGGTGTCTGCCAGTTGGGTTTTCATCAGCCATAAAGCCTACTGCTACCGGTATGTTTTTCCCGGATTGCTGGGGGTTGCGGTATTTATCGTTTTCCCACTGTTGTATACGGTCAATATTGCTTTTACCAATTTCAGTTCAACGAATCTGCTTTCCCAGGGGCGGGTGAAAAACATTCTCCTTGCCCAGCGGCATACGACAGGAGACAGCATTTACAAGTTCCAGATGTTCGAAGCCATAGACAAAGGCGGTAAGACTGACAAGAAGTACTATCTTCAGCTAACAGCTCCGGATGATCAGGTTTATAAGACAGCCTCCTTCCGTCAGCCAACCGCCCCAAAAGTCGTCAAGGCTCGTCTTGCATCAGCGGACATTTCAACAGAAACGGGGGTGTCTCCCCTCCCCCTCAGGGACGTCATCAAAAACCGCGACCACCTTTACAACCTCACCGTTAAAATACCAGATGGTTCCCAGCTGGTTATGACAGGAATAAGGCGGTTTGAAGCCTCCAGCCCGCTTTATGTTGCCAGCGACAAAGACGACACACTGGTAAACACGTTAACAGGGGAAACTATCTACCCCGACTGGGAGACCGGGCGGTACACCCATGATGGCAGTGATCAGATTGGCCCGGGGTTTGTGACTTATACCGGCTGGCAGAATTTTGATGACATATTAAATAACCCGGGCATTAAGGGGCCTTTTCTGAAAATATTTCTGTGGACGGTTATCTTCGCAGGTCTGTCAGTGCTTTTCACTCTGATTGTCGGCCTGTTAATGGCCTGTCTGATTCAATGGGAACCCCTGAAAGGAAACGGCATTTATCGCATACTGCTTATCTTGCCTTACGCTGTTCCCGCGTTTATATCCATCCTGATATTTCGAGGCCTGTTTAACCAGAATTTCGGTGAAATCAATGTTTTTCTGGATATACTGTTTGGCATCAAACCGGAATGGTTCAGCAATGCGACACTGGCGAAAACCATGGTGTTGATGGTGAACACATGGCTGGGCTATCCCTACATAATGATTCTCAGCATTGGCCTGCTCAAAGCGATTCCCGATACACTGTATGAAGCCTCTGCCATTGACGGGGCCGGCCCCTGGCAGAATCTGACTCAGATCACCATTCCACTGATCTTAAAACCTTTAATGCCATTGCTGATCGCGAGCTTCGCTTTCAACTTTAACAATCTTGTACTGATTGCCCTGCTCACCGATGGTGGGCCAGACCTGCTGGGAGCCACAACGCCGGCCGGGGCAACGGATATTCTCGTGAGCTACACCTTCAGGCTCGCATTTGGATCCTACGGTCAGGATTACGGGCTGGCCTCAGCCATTGCAACGATCATATTCCTGATCGTTGGTGTGATTGCCTGGCTTAACCTGCAGGCAACCAAAAAGTATCAATCCGTTTGAGACCTCCATCATGGCCATGGTTCAACCACGCAACCTTAAATATCGGGTCTGGTGCGCAAGAGTCGGCCTCTGGGCATTTCTTGCGGTTACCTTGTTCCCATTTTTTATGATCATTTCCATATCCTTTCGAGCAGGCAATTTTGCCACCGGCTCGCTGATACCGGAAAATCCGTCTCTCGAGCATTGGTCCCTTGCGCTTGGCATCCCCTGGGTGAATGCTGACGGGTCTATAACCGAACCATTTTTTCCGGTTCTGACCTGGTTGTGGAATTCCATCAAAGTCGCGTTTTTCAGTTCTGCCCTGATTCTGATACTGTCCACCTCCAGCGCCTATGCCTTTGCCCGGCTGCGATTCCGTTTTCGGGAGCATATGCTCACGGCCATGATGATTCTGCAGATGTTTCCCGCCGTACTGGCACTGGTAGCCATTCATGCCCTGTTTGAGAAAATCGGTCACTACCTGCCATGGCTGGGCCTGAACAGCCTCAGTGCTGTGACGATTTCCTATATCGGAGGGCTTGCCCTGCATATCTGGCTTATCAAGGGCTACTTTGAGACTATTGATAACTCCCTCGAAGAAGCCGCGGCGATTGATGGCGCAACGCCGTGGCAGGCCTTCCGGCTGGTGCTTTTGCCATTGTCGGTTCCAATCCTGGCCGTTGTTTTTATTCTTGCTTTTATTACCGCAATCGGTGAGTACCCGGTTGCTTCCGTCCTTCTGCACAGTATGGATAAACTCACTCTCGCCGTTGGCTCAAGACAATACCTGAACCCACAGAATTATCTTTGGGGGGACTTTGCCGCGGCAGCCATTCTGTCCGGTCTACCTATCACAATTATCTTTGTATTGTGCCAGCGATGGATTGTCGGCGGACTGACTGCAGGTGGTGTTAAGGGTTAAAGTTATGGCCGAAGTTAAGCTATCCGGAATATCCAAGAGTTACGATGGTGGTAAAACCTGGGTAATCAAAGATGTCAACCTCTCTATCAATGATGGGGAATTCGTAGCTTTTGTCGGCCCATCCGGTTGTGGAAAATCAACACTGTTGCGGATGATCTGTGGCCTTGAGGACATTACGTCCGGAGAGCTATCTATAAAAGGGGAGAGGGTTAACGATCTGTCCCCCCATGAGCGTCATGTGGGCATGGTTTTCCAGTCTTACGCCCTCTATCCCCATATGACTGTCGAGAAGAACATGGCTTTTGGCCTGAAACTCGCCAAAGCAGATGAGTCCGTGATTGACCAGCGGGTCAATGATGCCGCCCGTATGCTGCAGCTGGAAACCTTTCTTCCCCGTAAGCCTAAAGCCCTCTCCGGAGGACAGCGACAGAGAGTGGCTATAGGACGATCCATTGTCCAGCAACCCTCTGTATTTCTTTTTGACGAGCCTCTGTCCAATCTGGATGTATCCCTGAGAGTGCAGATGAGGCAGGAACTGGCCGGGTTGCATCGACGCCTGAAAACCACATCCATCTATGTCACCCATGACCAGGTTGAGGCAATGACTCTGGCAGATCGCATAGTCGTTCTCAGCCCTCTTGGGCCCAAAGATTCAACAAACCTGGAACAGGTCGGCCCGCCACTGGAGCTTTACAACCGCCCGGCCAATATGTTTGTAGCAGGATTTATTGGCTCCCCCCAAATGAACTTCCTTGATGGCCACCTCGAATCCAGTGGCACTGAGAGGGCTGTTATCACGCTCAAAACGGGGGACACAGTCGAAGTGAATTGCGATGCTCATAGTGCTAAAGCTGGTGATAAGGTTTTTGTCGGAATCAGACCAGAACATATCTCGGCGCAATTTTCCTCCATGGACAATAACGAGTCAGGCAAAAACAGAATCCTGACAAAGATAGTGGCAGAAGAACTCCTGGGATCAGAATCCTTTATCTACTGCCACCACGAGGCAGCCCTGGGAGCCATCATTATCAGAGTCATGGAGATAACCTCAAAACCCCATGACCAAAGCTTGTCAGTGTCACTTCCTCCCAAGTGTTGCCATCTTTTTAATGAAGAGGGGACGGCGTTCCCACGAGCCGGTTTGCCCGAAGTTTTCTAGTCAGGGTGCAAGATTTCAAGGTAAATAAGCCATGTCTTATCAGGAACAGGTTGAACAACTCGCGAACCTTTATGGTGTTCCCTCTGGATATATCGACGCAAATGGAGCAGACACCGAGATTCAAACACAAGCTCGGGTCTGTGCGCTTAATGCTCTGGGGCTGGATATTAAAACTGCCTCCAAAGTGGAGCGGGCTATTGAACGCTTTCTGGATCAGAACTGGTCCCAGCTTATCCCCCCGGTTATCGTTCAGCATAAAGGTAAACCATTCACTATTCCCATACACCTTCCCGCTTCACGCTTGACCGATACTTTGAAGGGTTCCATCACCCTGGATAATAAAAAGGCCATTCCCCTGGAATTCAAACTTAAGGAACTGCCTGTACTTGAGACCAGGGCGACCAGAAAGAAGGATATGGCAAAACTGAACCTGCCACTGCCTGACATTTCTCCTGGTTACCACCAGCTCACCTTGACGCACAGAAAAAAGGAGTACCAGTGTCGGTTAATCATTACACCTTCAACCTGTTACGAACCTGATTTCTTTGACGAAAAATGTAACGGTAACACAAAAATCTGGGGCTGCAGTATCCAGCTCTACACCCTCCGATCAGACCAGAACTGGGGAATAGGCGATTTTTCTGACCTGAAGGCACTGGCTGTTCATCTGGCAGCTCAGGGGGCGGATGTCATTGGTCTAAACCCTATTCATGCCCTCTTCCCGGATAACCCGGAACACTGCAGCCCTTACAGCCCTTCGACGAAAAGCTTCATTAATCCTCTCTATATAGATGTGATGGCCATCCCGGAATTTTTGGAAAGCACTGAAATTCAGGACAAAGTCCGGCAGGAATCATTCCAAAGCCAGCTAAAAAAATTACAAAACAGTGACCATGTTGATTACAGTCAAACCACCGAACTGAAGTACACCCTGTTCAGGGAGCTTTTCGCCTTTTTCCAGGATCATCATGCAGCCAGTAAAAGCGAGCGGTTCAAAACCTTTGAGAAGTTCAGGAAAAGTGGCGGTGCAAACCTTGAGTGTTACGCCATCTATAACGCCCTTTATGAACATTTCAAAAAAGAAGATCCTGACAGCTGGGGCTGGCCCTTCTGGCCAAAAGAGTACCAAAGCCCTGAGGGATCAAAAATAAAATCCTTTCAGCGTAAAAACAAAGACAAGATTCATTTTTATATCTATCTGCAATGGCTGGCGGAAACGCAACTGATGGAGGCACAGCAGGCCGCCCTGAAAGCAGGTATGAAGATCGGTATCTACCGTGACCTGGCCGTTGGCGTTGATAAAAATGGAGCAGATGTATGGAGCCAGCCAGAAGGGTATTGCCTGCAGGCCGGGATTGGAGCGCCACCTGACCCGGTAGCCCCCCAGGGGCAGAACTGGGGCCTTCCTCCTTTAAACCCGATTGTTCTGAGGGGAAACCTGTATACCCCTTTTATTGATACGGTACAGTCCAACATGGCATCCTGTGGTGCTCTGCGTATTGACCATGTTATGGGGTTGCTGCGTCAGTGGTGGTGTCCACAGGGAGGTCATGCCAGTGACGGAGCCTACGTGAACTTTCCCTTTCAGGATTTGCTGGGAATTTTGAAGCTGGAAAGTCATAGACACAAGTGTCTGGTGTTCGGAGAAGATCTGGGCACTGTGCCTGAGGAGATTGAATCCAGTCTGCCTCCAGCTCACTGTTACTCAACGAAAGTTCTCATGTTCTCCAATATGGGAGAGCAGTTCAAGTCTCCGGAAGATTACAAAAAGCGTGCGCTGACATGCATCTCAAACCACGATATTCCCACGCTAAAAGCCTGGTGGCAATGTGATGACCTCGATCTTCGCCAGCAACTGGGTATATACGACTCTGGTAAAACCCTCACTGAGAAGAAGGCTCGTCACAAAGAAAAGATTGCCCTTCTAAAAACCCTCGGAGACATTGACGAATGGCCTTGGGGTGTGGATCCCAATGATATAACCACCCTCGGTTATTCACGAGACCTTATGGAAAAAATCCACTACTACCTTGCCAAAACCGCTTCAAGAATTGTCACTGTGCAGCTGGAAGACCTCCTCGAAATGACCACCCCGGTGAATGTTCCGGGAACCAGTGATGAATACCCCAATTGGAAACGCAAACTGAGCAGAACCCTGAGCGATATTTTTGAAGACCAGGGCCATCAGGCCTTTTTCAAAAACCTGACCCTGACACGCCAGGCCTGATCAAAGAGAGGTATCCCATGATGAACAACAAACACCGCTTTCAGAAATCTCCAGGCCCATTGAAAGCCCTGTATAACCTGACCGGAGGGCTTTGCCTTGCGGCCATGCCTCTGGAAGGTATGGCACTGAGCGTGGAAGATTTTAACTTCAACGGCTATGGACGCAGCGGGATAGGCAACAGCTCGGAAGGTGGAAAACAGGAGACCTTCACGGCTGTAGGAGTTCCCTACAAATACCGGCTGGGAAACGAAAATGATACCTTTGTGGAACTGGGCCTCGGGGGCAAAGTCTTTGAAGATGATACCTCAAAGTTTTACCTCCAAAGCCTGGTGGCTTATTCCATTGCTCAGGAAACGGACTGGGAGGCCAGCGAGCCGGCACTCAGAGAGTTAAATGTGCGAGGGGAAGGCGTGTTGCCCTTTGCTCCCGAAGCCAGCCTATGGGTAGGAAAACGCTATTACAAGCGCCATGACATCCATATGACCGACTTCTACTACCTGGGCATGCAGGGGCCGGGTGCGGGGGCTGAAAATTTTGATTTGGGGTTTGCCAAGTTCAGTGCGGCCTGGATGAGGAATACTCAAACTTATGAGTATTACCGAACCAAAAAGTGCGCCATAGACATGAAAAATGCTAAGGAAGCCAGCATCGCTTTTGATGTGCTTGATTTCCGACTGGAAGATATAGAACTCAATCAAAATGGAAAGCTAACAGCTGCCTTACAGTACAGCACAGGAAATGTTAGTGATGGTCTGGGGGAAGTTTTTCTCAATCAATATGGCGTGAAAACTGTTACCGCAAGCGATGTTTGCAATGAAAGCTGCGAAGAAAATATATGTAAAAAAGAGACAAAAGATAGCACAGGTAGAGCTATTACTAAGACATACAGCAAAAGCGATCTCGAAAAAAGCGGCTTTATGCTCTCTTTCATCCACAACCAGTCAGAGTTTCTCGGAGGATCCAATCAACTCATTCTGCAATATGCCAAGGACAGCGGCAGTGCCTGGGGCTTTGGCACCAACGGTCTGGGATACGCCAACCTCGACGCACTGGAAACAAACAAGCTTTACCGCTTTATAGATACTGGGGTAATCAAACTTGGTAACAGCATTGAAATGCAATATGTGGCAGGCTTCAGCAAACTGTACTTCAAAAAACAGACTGAGAAAAAAGATCAGGACTGGATAACCTTCGGCATACGCCCAGTCTTCTTCTGGGATAACACAATGAGTACCGCTCTTGAGCTGGGGTACGACAAGGTCAAAAAGAGTGTTGTACATAAAGACGACAATGGCAAACCCACTGACTTCAAAAACTCCAATCTCACCAAAATCACCCTCGCCCAGCAATGGTCTGCCGGAACAGGCTACTGGGCCCGCCCCCAAATCAGAGTCTTTGGCACCTATGCCAAGTGGAACAAAGACTCTAAAGGGAAAATCGGCGGAACTCCATTTGCCGATAAAACTAAAGGTTGGACTTACGGTGCCCAGGGCGAAATCTGGTGGTAAAGGTTTAACCCTCCCGCTGCTGCCTGTGCATTTTCAGCCAGGCGGCAGCGCCTGTTAAACCGGGATGCCCGGCCAGCATCAGCCAGGTGGGAATATCCGCCATGTAATGGGCCATTTTATCCCGCGCTTCAAAAGCTGAACGGAAGCCGCTGTTCATGAACAGATCAATGATACGCGGGATAATACCACCGGCAATATAAACACCACTCCGGGCTCCGGTAACCAGCGCAGCGTTTCCGGCACACTGCCCCAGCAGCTTACAAAAGTGTTCGACTACCTGCCCTGACAGTGACTGGGGGTTATCCAGCGCCTGAGCGGTAATATCCGGCGCTGCCATGGCGGGTTCGCGCTTATCGCAGTGGGCCTGATACAAAAGCTCCAGCCCGGAACCGGATAAAATCCTTTCCCAGCCCACCTTGCCGTCCGAGATGTCACTCAACTGCTGCCGGGCAAAGCGCCATACAGCCTCATCTTCTTCACTGACGGGAGCCATATCCCCATTGCCCCCTTCCCCCGGCAG
>NZ_SMME01000021.1 GCF_009711465.1 Parendozoicomonas verongulae
TTATGAGCACTGGATCCAGACGTTCCTGGTGGCTGGCAATCACTGTTGGTGCAGGGGTCGCCATAGCCCAGAAAATTTCCCAAATGGATGGATCAAAACCATGAGGAATTTTTTGCAGGACACGATCATTGCTGTTAACAGGAAAACGCTGAAGACTGTCGCTTATGCAGTTGAGCGCTGCGCCATGGGGAATCATAACCCCCTTGGGG
>NZ_SMME01000104.1 GCF_009711465.1 Parendozoicomonas verongulae
CAGACATCTCCAGATCATGGGGGGGCCGGGGAACATAAAAACGGCCCTGAACATATTTACCCGGTTGCGCAGCCAGGCGGCCGGAGGGAAGGCGAACACCCCCTGTGAGGATAAGGAGATCGAACTGGCTCTGGGCAGATTACTTCAGGCCATGGGGGGCACGGACAACCTGAGAGCAGCTTGGGACATCTATATCCGGCTGCGTATCCGGGCAGCTGGGGGGCAGGCCAACACCCCCTGTGATGACAAGGATATCGA
>NZ_SMME01000357.1 GCF_009711465.1 Parendozoicomonas verongulae
AAAAGTCGGTATCCGGCTGCAGCGTGCCATCGACAGTGCGAAACTTTTTGATCACAAATTGCGGCTGTGTATCGGCTGTCACCTGGGCACTGTCGCTGCCGGGTTCAAACTGGGGCAGGGCGACCACACCATGATTGCGCATCATCTTGAAAGGCCGGACGCTTTGGCCTTTACCTGCACACCGCCCTTCCTCAACGGCATCACAGGGTGAACAGGCTGTGACAAGGGCCGGCGTTCTGGTAGAGCGTTTGCTGACCGGCGCCGGGGCTCTCTCTGTGCTGGATGCCGGGACTGAGGCCTGTGCCATGACGAGCCCATCGTTCTGGTCATCAGGGCTGGCTTGTGTGGCCGCCTGCATAGCTTCCGGGCCCGTCCATCCCTGCTTTCTGGCCTGATATTTGGTCACGCGTTTCTGCTTGCCGCCCTTCTGGGTAAACCAGGTTGCCTGCTTGAAGCTGTTACGGGAGTCCGTTCGCTCTGGTGCGCTGGCCAGGGCCTGGCGAGGTGCTCTGGCTGTGCGGACAGCGCGCCCTGCTGTGCGAGAGAGCTCACGGGTGTAGCGGCTGCTGGCAGCCTGCCGGCCCTTGTCAGACGCTTGTTGCAAAGCCAGTGTCTTGTATAG
>NZ_SMME01000080.1 GCF_009711465.1 Parendozoicomonas verongulae
CACACAGGCGACAAGCCCTTTGTCTGTGACCATGATGGGTGCTACAAAGCGTTTATCTCATCTAGCAATCTCTCCAGACACAAGCGCAACCTGCACAAGAGTAAAGACAAGTGACCCGATCTGTCCCTTTCACAACCGTGCCCTGATAATGCACGGACTTCATGGTGTAACGATATGGTCCTTAATATCCACAGTGTCCCTGGCAAGATTCAGCGCCGTAAACACCAGCATCACAAGAGGCTGC
>NZ_SMME01000522.1 GCF_009711465.1 Parendozoicomonas verongulae
GGCGACGATGGCGGACTATATCCTTGACGGGGCGAATCTCGACCTCCCGGCCCTGATCAGCTACGAAGCCCCCTCCGGGGGCAATGTCATTATTGATGTCGTGTCCGGGGATGTGGCGGCGCACCTTGTGGGCGGCACGATACAAGTCAACGAGCAGGCAGCTACTCGGCAGGTGTTTGCCATGAGCTTTCACCAGCAGGACATACCGGGCCTTGGCCACCAGCGTAAGATGCTGGGGACTGCGACCAGCGCAGCGGACGGCACCTTCTCGATTAACGTCGGGGACTTCAAAGGGCCGGTGCTGGTGATTGCTGTGGATAACTACGGGGATACATGGGAGCCGAACAAAAGCTACAGCCTCGGGGATGTCGTCCACCCGGCGACGCAGGCCGGGTATAAGGGTTATGTCTATGACTGTGTCGGGGCGGGCGTATCGGGGCCGGATGAGCCGACTTGGTGGGTCGATACCGGCTCCAACACAACGGGGACTTCGGGTACAGCCACCTTTGCAGCGCGGCAGTATTATCAGCCGATCTGTCACGGCCCGGTGATCCCGGTGGCTGAGGCGAGCGAAGAGTAAGCCATGGCCATCTACACCCCTCCGTCCGGCGATGCGGTCAGCCTTGCCTTCAGCGGCGAGCTGTACACCCCGCCACTGGGCGATGGCCTTGCCCTGCACTTTACCGTCGTGGTGGATGGCGGTGGTGGCGGCACTGCCCCGGTGCCCTTCCCGGAGCCTCCCTCCCTGATTGTGTCCTATGGCTCCCAGTGGCAAGAGGCCTCCCACCAGCAACCCGAAGGCGCGGGCCTGCTCTGGGCCAACGGCCAGACCCTGAACGGCGCAGCGGTGATTGATGCCAGCGAAGCCGCGCCTGTACTGGCACCCCCGGTATCCGGGCCATGGGATGCGGTGCCCAACAGGGACAGGGGCAGCGAGGCCAGCTGGGGGCAGCCCACACCGGAGGAGGCTGTAACCCCAAGCCCGTGGCTCGACACACGGGCGGTTGACCCGGCTCCGGCTCCCTTGGCTTGGGATAACAGCACCCAGCCGCGACAGGCCCAGACAGCGGCCCTGTGGGGCATGCCCCCCACCAAAGACCAAGCCTACGCAGGGCCATGGGCCTCGGTGGATACCACTGCAAGTCAGCAGGCCGAGGAAACGACCCTCTGGGCTGACCCGTCCAACGCCATG
>NZ_SMME01000101.1 GCF_009711465.1 Parendozoicomonas verongulae
ACCCCAAACAGGTCTGAATGACTGGTTATTCATGATGTCCTCATGGGTAACCAGCTATTTGGAATAAACCTGAAGGGGTACTGATAATGGACATCCGCTCGTTTTCAACTGTTCCACAGCCTCTTATCGCCCCCTCCCCCGAAGCCGTCTCTGCTCCGGTGACACGTCTTGAGCACCCAGAAACGACGGGGGGCGAATCGCCGGTGGCTATGGACACAACTCCCCTCGCCAGTTATTCCATCTCTGTTGCCCCCCC
>NZ_SMME01000229.1 GCF_009711465.1 Parendozoicomonas verongulae
GTGGTGTTCGGTTGCTCTGTCTATGACACAGACTGTTGTTTTGTGGGGATGAATATCTGTGCTGTCCGTAGTTTGTAGTGCAATGCTCCCTGTAGAGATCACATCAAGTGGCCGTGATTGAATAGAGCGGATTGGCTGACTTTTGACTTTTACTGCAAAGGTGTCAGATGAAGACAGGCTGATCGCTATGCAGAGACTGGTGACAATAAAGTTCAGCCTGAACACTATTCCCATCCTTCCCATCCTTCCAATAAAAAGAATACAGATGATAGAACGTGGCTGGCGGCCTCTTGGTATGCTGGTGTTTAAGACGCTGATCGCCTGTTGCTGGATAGACTGAGCATCTCCTGGCTTGTTGCATCATACAGTCCGTGCACTATCAGAGTATGGT
>NZ_SMME01000801.1 GCF_009711465.1 Parendozoicomonas verongulae
CTCGATCATAAAACCTCAACAGACCCTAGCCCTCGGGGAGGGTAAACTTGCTGCGGGTCCAGGTTTGTCGGGACAGGCAGAATCTGTCTGTCGCGATATACACACATAACTCCAGAGCGTTGTTGTCGTTTGTCGAAACCAGTCGTGCGCTGTAGGTTTTTCCGCTTTCCGGATCAAGCACTCTACCGTACCACGCATTGCGTTTGGGGCTCTTTTCCATATTCTCCAGTACGATCATGCCTTTTATGGGCTGGTTATAACGTTCGCCGGAACACCCGGAGCAAATGGCTCCCTGATCCTGTGGCCGGTGCAATATCACCGCTTTTCCCTCGAACTGATGAGTATCCCCGCGCTGGTAAATATGCAGGGTTGTATCCAGAGTGCCTGTGTCATCGAGAATGTCCCAAAGCCCATCTATGCCGGAAGCACCATAGGATGATGGCGCCATAAGCGCAGAGAAAACGGCTGAAGTGAATGCACAATAAAGTCCTGCTTTCACACTGTCGGTGTGCTTGATCATTACTCTTCTCTGTCGTGTTGTTTGATTACTCAGGGGAGTCTGCAGCGTGGCAAGTGTAGACCCCACCTTGTGAAAACGCCTGAACCTGCCTATACACATCTGCGCTGTTTAATAAATATCAATAATTGGGAGAAGGCATGGCGGTTTCCTGGGGAAGGAATGTTTTACTTGCTGGTGGTCTTCTGATGACTGGCGGGGTTTCGGCAAATGGTATTTCAGTGGATGAAATGACCGTGAGACGACTGGGGGATGCTTTTTCTGGTGGTGCTGCTGATACAGCTGATGCCAGTGCAGTCTGGTATAACCCGGCAGCGATAACCTGTCTTCAAAAACCACAGATCACCGGTGGTCTGGTAGCCATTCCCCATAAGACACGTTTTGATGGAAAAGTCGTTGATGCTTTCTATGGTGATCCGGTTGGAGGCCATAACAAAACCTGGAAAGACACAGAGCTGATTCCCAATGTCTACAGTGCTATTCCCGTTGTGCCGGGCTGGTGGTTTGGTGTCGGTGTGAATTCACCCTGGGGAACCGGAACCCGATTTGATAGACGCTGGGTGGGTCGTTATCAATCCATTGAGAGTGAGCTGCTGACAGTCAATCTTCTCACAGTACTGGGCTGGCAGGTAACGGACTCTTTATCCCTGGGGGGCGGGTTGGTCACAGAATACGCGGATGGCAAAATTGAGCGGGCGATTATTCCTCTCTTTGGTCATGACGGGCGATTCAAAAGTAATGGTAACGATACCAGTATGGGGTTGATTTTTGGCGTGTTCTATCAGCCTCGGCTGGATTGGCAGTTAGGTATTAATTATCGAAGCGCCATCAGACACACCCTGGAAGGAGATATGGAGGTCACGCTTCCTGATGTTCATATCTATGAGCCCAGGATTAAAAGTGATCACACAAAGCTGAAAGGGCGTTTGAAACTGGATATTCCAGAAACACTCTCTTTGAGTGCCATTCACTCATTAACACCCGAATGGCGTGTAAAGGCCGATGCGACCTGGACGCGATGGAGCCGCTGGGATCAACTGGTTTTTGAACCAAAGCGTCCCGAGGGACTGATTGAAAAGGCCGAAGTACAGCCAATGGATTGGCATGATACCTGGCGATTTTCTGTAGGAGTGGAATATCAGCTTACTTCTATTTGGGTCTTGCGTGCCGGTATTGCCTACGACGAGTCACCAACGCCTAACCATACGGCAACGGTTGACTTTGCCATTGATGATTATCGGGCTGTATCCGTTGGTGCAACCTGGACACTGAATTCCGAACTTTCTGTGGATATGGCACTGCAACATACCTGGAGCTCACGTCGCTCTGTACATGAAGAGGTAAAAGATCCATCCGGTCAAACGGTAATTATGGCTGATGGTAAAGTAACAAACCGTATCAATAGTGTTGGTATCGGTATCCGGTGGTTGTTTTAATGTTTCGGGCTTTTCTATCGATAGGTTCGCCGTGATAATATCTAAGTACCCGGACCATTGCTTTCGCATAGTCTGACGGCGTCTTTTTCCGCCCTTGCTGCGTCACAACTCTTGTCACGTAGCGGGCTACGCTCCCGACGTTGTTCCTTGAAGAGCGAAAAAATTCACTCGCCACCATTATGCGAAAGCAATGGTTCGGGTACTTATGAAGGAGTTGATCAAGAGGTTGCTGGACTGATGGATGTTCAAAACAGACTACAACAGAAACTGCAAGAGGCATTTGGGCCGGAGTTTCTGAAGATTGAAAATGAGAGTCACATGCATAACGTGCCTGCTGGCTCTGAATCCCACTTCAAAGTTGTGATTGTTAGCCAGCAATTTGCAGATCAGATGCCGGTGAAAAGACATCAGCAGGTGTATCAAGTGCTGGCGGATGATTTGCAACATGATGTTCATGCCCTGGCACTGCACACATACACTCCTCAGGAGTGGGGAGTGCTTGAAAAGGCTCCCGAGAGCCCCGCCTGTGGTGGTGGACATTAAACTAGCGATGATTTTTAAGCCCGAACATCTCTGTTTGGGCTTTTATGGGCTTCCTCACCCAGGAGTTAACAGGTCTTAATGGCTCGTGATAGCAGGAGCCTGTATTGTTTTTAGCGTGTAGTATGCAGACCACATTCGCGATTGCCAATCACCTTGGTGGGGTCGAAGTAATCTTCTTCAATCGGCAAATCGTTTTCCACCAAATACTCTTCCAGATCCAGTTCGGTCCAGTAGAACAGAGGCGCAACCCGTAGCAGACCATCCTGCGTTTCGGTCAGAATATCCAGATTCTGGCGAAATGCTGTTTGCTCCTGACGAATGGCAGTAAGCCAGACATCAGGTTTGAATTCTCCCATAGCTCGGGTAAAGGGCTCCAGCTTAACCTCCTGAGTAAACATGTCATGCTCTGGCGTATCCACTTCCGGAATGCCGCCATGCACTGCCTCGCGATAGGCGCGGCTGTACTGAGGGTGGTATACATAAATATTCAGATTCAGGGACCGAATTAATTGTTCGGCAAATGTGTATGTGGCAGGGGTGCCATAACCTGAGTCAATCCAGATAACAGGGATATCCGGTTTTTGCTGCACAGCAAGGTGCAAAATGGCAGCTTCATGGGGGCCAAAGTTGGTTGTAATCACCGGTTTTTTCGCATCTGCCAAAGCCGTACGAATAATCTCCTCGGGGGAGCTGTTTTTCAGGGCAATGTTTTTGCTCTGAAGGGAATCCTGAAGGATGGCTGTCATGGTTTGATAGTTCTTGAGATTGTTTTTATTGGCAGAACTATAAATTTCCAATGCTGCCGAGTCTATGAATTCTCGTCTTAAACCATAGTGTTATTTTTTATATGGATATTACGTAATAGGAGCCACGCAGAGCCAGTTAATTCATACGTGGCTAAAGGGAAAGGCTACGCTACTGCAACACTTGCCTGCTTACGGCCTTCCATGATTTTAAGACCAGAATATACAACACCTGTTACAACAGTACCTGCAATAATCGCCAGCAGATAGGACAGCACAGGGCTGATCGCACCTGGGATTAACAGAACAAACAAACCGCCATGAGGTGCCATCAGCTCAACACCAGCCAGCATGGACATAGCACCTGTAAGCGCGCCTCCAGTGACGCAGGCTGGTATCACACGCATCGGATCACGGGCTGCAAATGGGATTGCTCCCTCGGAGATAAAACACAGACCGAGAACCATCGCCGCTTTACCCGCCTCCTGTTCTGGTGCACTGAAGTAACGACGTGCGATCAGTGTCGCCAATCCCATACCCAGAGGAGGAATCATACCTGCTGCCATAACAGCTGCCATTGGGCCGTAGGTTTCAGAACCAAGCAAACCAACACCAAAGGTATAGGCAACTTTGTTTACCGGACCGCCCATATCAAAGCACATCATGGCACCCAGCAGTGCGCCGAGAAGAACTGCGTTAGCAGCACCCATGTTGTTGAGGAAGTCGGTCAATGTAGTCATCAAAGCCGATACAGGACCACCCACCACGTAGATCATAATCAGACCGGTGAATAAACTGGCCACTAATGGGATGATCAGAACAGGTTTCAGTGCAGCCATGGAACCAGGCACCGGCACCTTCTCTGAGATTGCTTTGGCAGAGTAACCAGCAAGAAAACCTGCAACAATACCACCCAGGAAGCCTGCTCCAGTAGAGCTGGCCAACATACCTCCAATTAATCCAGGAGCGAGGCCCGAGCGGTCAGCAATAGAAAACGCGATAAAGCCAGCCAAAACCGGAACCATCAGAGCAAAGGCACTGCCACTACCGATATTCATCAGGGCTGCCGCAAGTGTTCCTTCTTCTTTAAAGGCCTCAATTCCAAAAATAAATGACAATGCCACAGCCAATCCACCGGCTACCACCAGTGGTAGTATATGGGAGACACCCGTCATCAGATGCTTATAGACGCCCGGACGTTCTTCCGTCGTTGTTTTCGTTGAAACTGCTTTGCCGGTATGGTGATATACCTCAGACTCTGTATATGCCCGATCCAGCTCCTGGGCGGTTTTCTTCAGTGCGGCACCTGTGCTGGTTTTGTAGAGCTTCTTACCATCAAAACGTGACAGATCTACATCAATATCTGCAGCGATAACCACCAGATCTGCACTGGCAATGTCTTCTGCATTCAAATGATTCTTTGCGCCAATCGAACCACGGGTTTCAATTTTGATCCATTCGCCACGGCGCTTAGCTTCTTCTTCAAGAGCTTCAGCCGCCATAAAGGTATGAGCGACACCAGTCGGACATGCAGTCACTCCTACAATGCGACGACTTCTGGAAGCCTGAGTATTGGCTGCATCATCTTGAAATTCGGTGACGACAGAAGCTTCCAGCTGAGCAGTTTTAAGAAACATAACCGGATCTTCATAGCACTGACCAACCTCAGCATGATAAATACGTTTGCCTTCAAAGCGTGACTTATCACTGACAGGCCCAACCAGAATCACGAGTTCAGCTGCAGCGGTATCGTCTGCACTGATTGTCTCAATGCTGGCAACAGAGCTCTGCACCTCAAAGCTGACACTCCAGGCAAGTGTTTCAGCGGCACGGGCTAAAACACCCTGGGCCAATACAGCATTGGCTATTCCTGAAGGGCAGGCGGTAACAATCACTGTTTTCATTGTGGTCATTTCCTTCTAATTACATCATCTGGGGATTCAAAGCGTTTACCGAGACCTGCTGAATCACTGAATTCAGTGTGTCCTGATCGGGAACACCAACACCTGTCTGACTGACAGCGAGTGCTGACAAGGCAGTTGCGTGGCGCAGCACGGTTTCACGGTCATGGTTTTGATTAAGCCCATGGCATAATCCAGCCACCAGAGTGTCACCAGCACCAACAGTGCTGACCACAGACATGCGAGGTGGTACCGATTTTAACCACTGCCCGTTATTGAGCCAGAGTACTCCGTTGACGCCGCGGGAAATCACCACGTGAGCAATGCCGGTTGCTGAAAGCTGTTCACCAACCTGCATCAGAGCGTCTTCGGTCTCTAATGCATGTCCAGCCCACTCTGAAAGCTCTTCTTCATTAGGCTTCACCAGCCAGGGGCTGGCAGACATAGCTGCTTTTAACGCATCACGACTGGTATCAACAATGACCTTATTTCCCCGCTTATTCAGCAGGCTAATCAAATGGGCAAATGACTCCGGACTGACCCCAAGCGGCAAGCTACCAGCAATAACAACCAGCTCATGATTGGCAGCCTCCTCCAATAAACGTGTTTCAAAAGTCTGGAATTGTTCTTCACTGATAAACACACCAGGAAAGTTCAAGTCTGTTACATCACCATGGCATTCAACCAGTTTGATGTTGATACGCGTTTCTCCGGGAACACGAATGAAGTTATCTTTCGAGTTCATCTGTTGAAACAGGTCAGTAAATCCTCTGTCGTTTTCCTGCCCCAGAAAGCCAGTAACAGCTACAGAATCACCAAGGTCTGTCAGCACACGAGCAACATTAACTCCCTTACCCGCTGGATGAAGTGTGAACCTTTCGACGACATTAACTTTACCCACATTCAACTCGGGTAAACTGGCTGTCATATCCAGGGCAGGGTTCAGTGTAACCGTCAGAATTGAGCGACTCATGCCAGAGCCTCACCAAGACCGGATGTAATGGCCTGCTCAATGGCTGCCAATGCTTCGGCAGCTTGCACTCCCTCAGCAATTACTGCAATCCGATGACTTTTTGCCAATCCCAGCCCTATTACATTGGACACCACTCGACCATTAACAAACTCACCATTTTCAGTGGCATTAGCGACTTGAATAGATGCATCAAACCCTTTGATGGCATGAACCAACATCGCACTTGGACGGGCATGAAGGCCATGGCTGTTCATAATGGTAAAATAATGAACGTTCTCTCTGACCTCTGGCTGGATGCTGACCAGTGAAGAAATAATGGTTGATGCATCTGCAGTTAATAAAGACGTCAGCCGTTTCTCAAACATCAAGCCAGATAACGCTGTCAGCACCTTGGTGCAGCTATCATCAACAGATGCCAGAGTAATCAGCGCCTTCACAGGCAATTCGTTATAAGAAATATCAGTAGATGCCGTCACCATAGACATTGCAGATTGTTTTACACCTGTAGAGCCTGACGATAGCCAGAAGCCTTCACCAAGATAGGTCGGTTCACTGCTGATGAGCTGAGTAACAAAGGTACTATCCACGAGTTGCTGGTCGCTCAGTAAACCAACAGAAGCAGCTTTAAGCGTAATCAGACTTTTAGCTGGAAAATTCAAATCAATCAGTGACTGATCAAACGTAAATTTGCCTTTATTAGCGTTGAGCATTTTTGCAATAACGCTTGCGCTGGAAGCTTCTTTTAAATGCTTTTCCAAACCAGGAGTTGAAAGCACTCGAGTCAATTGTTTCAGAATTCCCAGGTGCTCATCAGAGCCTGCAGCAATACCAATGACCACATACGCCTTCTGACCTTCATCTCCCCAGGCAATACCCGCAGGAAATTGCATCACCTGAACACCGGTTTTCACAACCTGGTTACGGGTTTCAACTGTGCCATGCGGAATAGCAATGCCGTTGCCGATGTAGGTAGCAGCCTGCAGCTCACGTTGTTGCATGCCCTGTTCATAACCATTCTTAACTAAACCACGGCTCACCAGGCCTTCGGCGACCATGGCAATAGCCTGCTGCTTATCCGGTGCATTTTGTCCGGTCACAATATCCGGCTCGGTGACTGTTAACATAAATCTTCTGCCTGTTGATGACGCCTGATGTCGAATAATTCAATATGCTGAACCGATTCAGCTTTTAATGCTGAATCGGTTCAGCTTACAATGCAAACAATATTTAACAGCCCTTTCTATTCTTTTGATTCAAATCAGAAAGGTGGATAGACACTGACGAGCTCAGCGAATGAAACTGGATGAAATCGCACAACTGGCAGGTGTATCAAAAACCACGGCCAGCTATGTCATTAACGGTAAAGCAGACAAGTATCGAATCAGTCAGCGTACGCGTGACAAAGTGTTAGCTGTCGTAAAAGCGTATGGATTCCACCCGGATCATGGAGCTTCTTCACTACGAAGTGGCAAAAGTCGGTCTATTGGCCTGATCATTCCGGATCTGGAGAATAAGAGTTATGCCAAGCTGGCAAAATTGCTTGAAAGCAATGCCAGGGGACAGGGCTTTCAACTATTGATCAGTTGCACTGATGATAACCCAGAGACAGAAAAAGATGTTGTTCGTCTGTTACTCAGCCGTAAACTGGATGCCTTGATTACCGCTTCCTGTCTGACGGATGATGCGAGCTTTTATAAGCGCATTCAGGCGGGTGGCACTCCGGTGATCGCTGTCGACCGTACGCTGCCTTCTGAACACTTCACATCTGTTACCAGCGAAGATGATGATGGGGCTTTTTTGCTGACGTCCCGGCTGCTTGAAGCCTCACCTGCTTCCATTGCTCTGATCAGCGCCTGCCCGGAGCTCAGTGTCTCTCAATTTCGTGAGGCTGGCTTTAGAAAAGCTCTTGAAACCCTACCAGTCTCTATCAATAGTGAAATATGTTATGGACGACACTTTTCTCCTGAAGCCAGTCACAATATTCTGCACCAATGGATTGAAAGCAACACTGTTCCTGACGCAATTATCACGGCATCGTTTACTCTATGTGAGGGTGTACTGGACATCTTGCGCCAGAAACCAGAACTGATGGATAAAGTCCAGCTGGCCACTTTTGGAGACCATCGTTTCCTGGATTTTCTCCCTTTTCAGGTTCAATCACTGGCACAGCAGTTTGAAGTCATCTCAGACCATGTGATCTCTCATGCAATTAAAGCCATCGAAGGCATTTACCAGCCAGGTGTGACTTATGTAGCTCGGAAGGCAGTATGGCGGTGAGCCTCCCCAGCTCTACCGGAGTACCTCTTAGCGATGTCGCCTGTCGTTTTTCTTTTTTGGCTTTTTTAATTCCGTACACAGATAAAAGGGCGTGTTTCGATTGGTTTGCACAGGCCAGCAGCGCATGTGCTCTTTCATGACTGCTTTTTTATTTTTAACGTAGACACCGGGGTTAATGAGTTGCTCCCCTTTAAAAGGCAGTGGCTGGTTGTATGTGCGCAGCACCTCCTCGAGTTTTATGCCAATTGTCGTGAAGTTTCTATGGGCTTGATTGAAGGCACGGCCGCTCTTGAGTGTTGAGCTGATTTCACTTTCCAGAGCAGCCAGTACTCCGGGGTCCATACCGTAGTGATAGGCATCCTCTCGAACCCTTTCGGCGATATTCAGCATATACCCCAATGCCTTTTCAATGTGGGGGCGCATTCTGTCCCACCGGATCGAAACCAGTGCCTGATCCATCATTTCAAGAATATGGGTGAATTCACTGAGCAATCCAATGGCTTCTAATGCAGTTTCATAGGGAGCCGTCATGGACAGGCTGCCTTCCATCGTCTCCATGCGTTCACTGACGTATTCTACAACCTGGTGGGCGTAGTGATTGACCAGATCTGGCGAGTATAAGTCACTTCCTGTTATCAGGTCGCGAATACTCAAGGCATAGGCAAGAACGTCTTTGCGACTGACGGATACATTCTGAGCCATTACTGGCAGCATGGAAGGGTACTGGGGGAGGTTATTCATACGGTGCCCCAGACGTTCAATATACTTCTCTCTTTCCGACAGGCTGGATGGAGCCTCCAGCGGGTAATCCGACGGCATATGACCGGTATAATCGACGGAATTGCGATAAATGGGCTTTGTTCTTCCAGTTACAGGCACGGCCTCTGCAACAATAGGTGCTGTTAGAACGCTGGTCATTAACAGTGTGGGAAGAGAGGTTCGTAAGGCGAGGTTGAACATAGGACTACCTGGCACTTTTGGTCACTGATAGACTTATAAAGACCAAAAGAGGGGGAGGTAGTTCAGGAATTTCTGTAACTGTTGTTATAAATACTCAGGTCACTGCTTTCGCCATGATATCCCCCTTCCATCAGGCCTCTTCAGCTATGGCTTTATGGTAAGGGGGAACAGCTTACGGGGGACTCGGTGACATCTGTCGAAGATTGAGTTATGCCCAGTTCGACTTTTTGCGACGAGGTTGCAGCATAGGGGCCACCAGACCGAACAGCAGGCCAATGAGCAGGGTGCCTGCTCCATAGAGGTACCATTGCTGGGTGGATGAATCTTCCAGTTGCTGATTAGTACTTTGCAGGGTTTGCAGTTCACTCATCAGCTGCTCGTTGGTGACCACGAGTTCACGGTTACGCTTATCCAGTTCCAGGCTTTTGGAGGAGATGGCTTTGATGCGAGTCAGCTCTTCTTGCAGCTTTTCTGTAGAACGCGTGTTGTTGCTCAGGGACGAACTGGTAGTTTTCAGAGTGTTCTCTGTTTCTTTTAGCTTTTGTGTCAAAGAGACAACCTGTTTTTTCAAGCTGGCTGCTTCATTTTGCGCCGCCTGAAGCTGCAATACTGCAGGAGGCTGGAACAGGATGTACTGACTGGGAACAAAACCCTCCAGGCCGCCCCGCGTGGTGACTTTGTAGTAACCGTTGTCAGGTTCTTTTTCCTGCAGGGTAAGGGCTGTACCGGTTTTCAGTGCCCGGTGAACAATGCGGAATTCATTGCCAGGGCCTGCCCGCAGGGGAACATAGAGGGTATCAGCAATATAAACCGTTTCTGCTGTTGCCATACCTGACAGTGTCAGTAGAGTCATGAATAGAGGAATGAGACGTTTCAAATCTTTGCTCCATCAATACAAACGCAGCACCCTATCCTTATGAGGTGCTGCGCTGGTAAAAACAATAATAAGGGATTCTTATCATATATTGCAGATGACTACAAAATGCAGGTCGTCCGCTGAGTAAAGCTCACTCTGCCTTGTTGTTCTCTGCGGTGGGATCTTCCTGAAGATGACGGCTCAGGAATAAGATCTGGACAATCACAAAGGTAAAGGTCAGCCCCAGGTTGCCAAACACTTTGAAGTCGATCCAGAAATCACCGGGAATCATAAAGGCGGCAAACCAGTTAGCTGCTCCCAGCAGAGTGAAGAACACCACCCAGCTCAGGTTAACTTTGTACCAGACCGGCTCAGGCAGTTTCATGGCGTGGGACAACATATGCCGAATCAGAGGTTTCTGGCCAATAAACTGACTGCCCAGAAACGCTACGGCAAACACCCAGTTCACAATGGGCGCCTTCCACTTAAGAAAGGTTTCGTCACGGAACATAACAGTCATAGAGCCCAGCACCAGTACCGCAGCCAGAGTAAACATCTGGCTCTTTTCCAGAGACTTCTGCTTGATCCAGAGTGCGCCATACACAATCACAGATGTGATAATCAGAATAGCTGTGGCGCTGATAATACCGCCCAGCTCATAGGTCTGGCCAAAGGCGGACACTTGTCGTGGATCCAGCTTGGCCACAACAAAGAAAAAAATCAGGGGTAAAAAATCAATAAATTGTTTCATGCAATAGACCGGCTAATGGGCGACAATCGCCAGTATCTCCAGAAATACTTGAAGTTGTATTGGAGAGCGTAGTCTAAAGGCAGTTCCGGACAGGATAAAGAACACTCATGTTACAAAGTGCAGAAAAGGTCGATTTTCATTGCCACAGCACCGCATCGGATGGAGTTTTGTCTCCGGCGCAACTGTTGGAACGCGCCATTGGCGTGGGAGTGGACTGTCTGGCTTTAACAGATCACGACACCATTGCCGGCACCCGCTGGCTGGTGGAGCAGGGCGTACCTGAGAGTATTCATCTGATACCGGGTTGTGAAATTTCCACTCTCTGGGGCTCTCGGGAAATCCATATTGTGGCTCTGGGCTTTGATCTGGATAACCCGGATATGCTGCGCTTTCTCACTGCACAGGGGCGAGCCCGCTGGCAGCGATTTGAGCGGATTGCGGAAAAGGTCTCCCGTCGTTTGCCGGAATACTCTCTGGAACAATGCCTTGAAGGGGCGCTGGGTCAGGCGCGTCAGGCTCAGGAAAAGGCTGATCCAAACTTTGTGTTGGATGATCAGGATATCCAGATAGGTCGTCCGCACTTTGCCAGCTGGATGGTGCAGCAAGGTCTCACTCCAGACCGTAATGCCGCTTTTGATAAATATCTCAGTGCTAAACGCATTGGTAACGCCAAACAACACTGGCCAGCTATGGCGGATACTGTTCAGGCTATTTTGAGCTGGGGTGCTGTACCGGTTCTGGCTCACCCCGGCCGTTATCGTATGACCGGTATGAAACTGCAGGAACTGATACGTGCTTTCTCCCAGGCCGGTGGGCTGGCTATGGAAGTGGTGGGTTGCCAGCAGCCCCATGGAGAGCGGGAAACTATGGCAAAATACTGCGAGAAGTTTTCTCTTCATGGCTCTATGGGCAGTGATTTTCATGGGCCGTGGTCGGACTATGTTGAGCTGGGGCGGCTGGGGCCTTTGCCGGAATCCTGCACATCAGTCACTGAACTTCTGCTTCCGGCGTAACTGCTTTATACTTCAGCCGCCTTCAAACGCCGTTCTCGCCAAGGATTGTCCTGTGAGCCAGTTTTTCCAGATCCATCCTGATAACCCTCAGGCTCGGTTGATTCGTCAAGCTGTTACCATTCTCGAGCAGGGAGGGGTCATTGCTTACCCGACGGATTCCGCCTATGCGCTGGGGTGTCGTATTGGTGATAAGAAAGCGGTGGAGCGGATTCGGCAGATTCGTCGTCTGAATGACCGGCATAATATGACGCTGGTGTGCCGGGACCTCTCTGAACTGGCCACCTATGCTAAGGTGGAAAACTCCGATTATCGCCTGTTAAAAGCCGCCACCCCCGGTGCCTATACCTTTATCCTTCAGGCCACCACTCAAGTGCCCCGACTGGTGATGCACCCGAAACGTCGCACCATCGGCATCCGTGTGCCGGAGCATAATATTATCAGCGCACTACTGGCAGATTTAGGCGGCCCCCTGCTGAGCACAACCCTTCAGCTGCCTGGGGATGAATTTCCACTGACAGACCCTTACGATATTCGCACCACACTGGAACATCAGTTAGATCTGGTGATTGACGGTGGTTTCTGCGGTATGGAAGCAACAACAGTAGTGAGCTTTGTGGGAGACGAAGCACCAGAAATCTGGCGGGAAGGTAAGGGCGATTCCTCCCTCTTCTAACCTATTGGTTAGTCAGAGTGTGAAACTCTTTTCCAGAGGCTTTCTCAAACCTGCAATATAACCCGAAATCAGGTTTTGAAATGCCCAGCCGTATAAGTAAAACGCGACGTTCTGCCCGCTTACAGGCATTGGGTATGACCAGCGCTTCCCCAAGTTATCCCGGGCGCAAAAAAAACGGAAAGATTGTGAATGGCAGACGGGCACGCAGACAGCAGCTGGCCCAACAGCGTTTAACTGTACGACGCCCACAATCCTCTGTTATCAACTTTTCACACTCCTGTTCCTTTACAAGGGGGCGCACGCTTGCTGCCAGGCTGGATGAGCATAGCCGTGTCATTCCCCAAGTGAGTGTTTTGCCAAATGCAGGGGTCGGGCTAAAAGCCAAGAGGGATTTCTCCCCTGGAGAAATTGTTGTTGAGGTGAAGGGTCGGCTGGTTGTGTCATTTGCCTGTGCCGACAAGTTGGCTGCAGTAGCGCTGCAGGGACGCAAAGCCGAAGTTATGGAAGACGATAGTTATGTTCTGTATCTGAAGGATGTTTTCAGCAAAAAAAATCGGCAGGTTCTATTGTCCTATGGCCTTGATCCTCAAAACCATACCCGTTATCTGAACAGTAGCAATGGGTCAGGCCCACCAAACCTTGGGGTGAATGTCATTCTCGATCCGAGTATTGTGGTGGCCAGAGATGGAGATCTGACAGAAGTTCGTGAGGGGCAGTTTCGTGAAAAGCATGCCTGTGTATTGGGGGTGGCGACTGCTTCTATCAAAGCCGGGGATGAGCTGTTGTTTCCCTATGAGTTTTCTACCGACAGCTCCCATCTATGCACCCCGGCTCAGGTATCCCAGTACACCCTGAAAGGTGTGTTAAAGCGTATAGACCCTGAGGGTGAAAACGTCCGCAGCACCTACGGCTATAAACATGACAGGAAGAGTCGTACCACTTTGGAAATGCTGCCAGATATTTATGGTCGCTCTTTATTCAGTGCAGAGTTTTTAGAGTGTCATCAAAAGCTGGTAGAAGACCCCGGCAATATGGAATGGCAGAACCGGCTGGTGGTTTTGGGAAACCGAAAACCAGCCACCCGCGAAGCTACTACACAAATGCTGTTCAGCTGTTATCTCTATAAATATGGTGTCACTGAAGATAAACCACTGCACCGCATGCAGGTGCATCACCTTTACCGTCGTCTGAATAGTTTGAATGTTGATAACCCAATACGCCCAGGTGAGGCCTGGGCAGATCATGATACTTATCGTTACGCCCTTCGTTTCCGCCTGCTGGCGCCGGAAGATGAATGTACCATCATGCCCTTGAGCTATGTGGCTCAGGAAGTACGCCTTGGCAAAATAGAACCGCTTGTGAGTTTTTGTCATGACTGGATGCTACAGAAGAAAGGGGGCACCCTCGTAGGTAATCTGAACCAGTGGGGCGTGTCTCGGGTTGTTGGTGATAAGGTTGAGGAGGGACGCAAGTGGGACAAAAAAAGTCTGCTGGCTTTTTGCCAGCACCACGGTATTACCTTGCCCAGTGCCGTACCGACATACTGCCCGCAAGATACACAGCAAATGTGTGCAACCGTATGGGACCGCTGTCAGGCTGGCGATACTAGCGCCATCTGGAATGTATTGCGTACTCATCTTAGAAATAAAACCCCTGTCAACCGTGTTATAAAGGAGTTAAGACGCCATAATGTCAATCTTGATATCAGTATGAATGACGATGAAAAGATTGACTTGACTCGCCTGTTGTTGTTTATCAAGCAACATGGCAACAGAGCTCAGAAGAGTGCATGGTTCAAGCGTATTGAACAAGATATACGTAAATACAGCTACACCGGAAACTTTGGCGGTGTAGTGCTACAAGCCTTCCACCAACTCTGTGACCCTGAACTGAAAAAATGGCTGCTCCTGAGGATTATTGATGCACGCTTACATAGTGTTACTAAAGAGCCATCCACCATGGTCCGGAATATAAACAATCAGAAGCTGTTGAATCCGGACGATCCGACGAGGTTGTGGACATCGGATAGCATATATTGCTGGTTGCAGCGTAACAGTAGCAGGATGGCACGGATCTACTTGAGTAATGCCGGACCAAGGCTGAAAGCCAGGCTGATTGATCGGTGGGGGCGGCCATAGAAGCTGTTGAGATTGTGTCGGTAACAATCCGACTGCACCTGACGCTTTCGAATCAGTATAATTTCCCGTTTGATTGATCAGAACAGGAGTTGATCCTTGAACGCAGCAGACCCTCAGTCGCGGGTTCTGTCCGGCATGCGCCCTACGGGGCAACTGCATCTGGGCCATTATCACGGTGTATTGAAGAACTGGCTAACGCTCCAGCATGAGTACGAATGTTTCTTCTTCGTGGCAGACTGGCATGCACTCACTACCCATTACGATGATCCGGCACTGATTCAGGAGCATGCTCTGGAGATGGTGATTGACTGGCTGGCGGCGGGCATCAATCCCGGTCAGGCCACCTTGTTTGTGCAGTCCCGGGTGCCTGAGCATGCGGAGCTGCATCTGCTGCTATCTATGATGACACCGCTCTCCTGGCTGGAGCGGGTGCCCACCTACAAGGATCAACTGGAACGTTTGAAAGAACGGGATTTATCCACATATGGTTTTCTGGGTTATCCATTGTTACAAAGCGCAGATATTCTCGCCTATCGTGCAGGTCTGGTACCTGTAGGTAGCGATCAGGAAGCCCATCTGGAAATTACACGGGAAATCGCCCGTCGTTTTAACCATATCTACGGTCGTGAGCCCGGCTTTGAAACCAAGGCCGAACAGGCAATTAGCAAGATGGGGCGCAAGTCAGCCAGGCTCTATCGCAACCTGCGCCGCGGGTTTCAGGAAACCGGAGATCTGGATGCCCTGGAAACCGCCCGGGCATTGCTCCGGGAACAGCAAAATATTACGCTGGGTGATCAGGAGCGATTGCAGGGTTATCTGGAAGGCACCGGTAAGGTAATTCTTCCCGAGCCATCTGCGTTGCTGACGGAGCAGGCGAAAATGCTGGGGTTGGATGGGCAGAAGATGTCCAAGTCTTACGGCAACGCCATCGCCCTGCGGGATGATACCGACACTATCGTGGGTAAAATCCGCCGCATGCAGACCGACCCGGCCCGTATGCGCCGTACCGACCCCGGTGAGCCGGAGAAGTGTCCGGTATGGAATTTCCACAAAATCTACTCCGATGAGACATTGCAGGAGTGGGTGTGTAACGGTTGTCGCAGTGCGTCCATTGGCTGTCTGGAGTGTAAGGCACCGGTGATTGAAACCATTGACGAAGAGATTGCACCGATTCGTCTGCGAGCCGCAGAACTGCAGGCGAATCCGGATGAAGTGAGTAATATTCTGGCCGAAGGCAGCGAGCGCGCTGGCGACGAAGCCGGGGAAACTCTGAGAGACGTCAGGGAAGCTATGGGGCTTGGCTGGCGTTGAAGAAAACAAAAAAAACAAGACGGACACCCATGGGAAAGGATAACCAGAATGATGTTGCTGTCGAAGACACATCGGATGCAGGTTCACCAGAACAATTGCCACTGGCGATAGTGGGCGGTGAGCCCCTGAGCAAACTGCCGGATGATCTCTATATTCCACCGGATGCACTGGAAGTGTTTCTGGAGGCCTTTGAAGGGCCTCTGGATTTGCTGTTGTATCTGATCAAACGCAACAACATGGATATCCTCAACATTGAGGTGGCATCTATCACCCGGCAATACATGGAGTATGTGGAGCTGATGGAGTCCTCCCAGTTTGAACTGGCGGCGGAATATCTGGTGATGGCGGCAACCCTGGCGGAGATAAAATCCCGCATGTTGCTGCCACGGCAGGTGGAAGCCGAGGATGAAGAGGAAGACCCCCGTGCGGAACTGATTCGTCGCCTGCAGGAGTACGAACGCTTCAAACAGGCTGCGGAAGATATAGACGCCATGCCCCGCATGGGTCGTGAAATTCACAAGGTGAAGATTGACCCTCCCAAACTGGAACACGGTACGGTGCACCCGGATATCAATCTGCGGGAAGTGCTGGTGGCGCTGGGGGAAGTGATGAAGCGCGCAGAGATGTTCGAGGAGCACCATATTCAGGCGGAAGTGCTCTCAACCCGGGAACGGATGAGTATGGTGCTGGAAAAACTGCGGGGTGACACGTTTGTACCGTTCGTCACCCTGTTTACCATTGAGGAAGGCCGGTTGGGTGTGGTTGTGACCTTTCTGGCGGTTATGGAGTTGATTAAGGAATCTCTGGTGGAGCTGGTCCAGACCGAATCCTATGGCCCCATTCATGTTAAGGCGCGGGTAGAATGAGCGAACAGGATCACATTGAAGAGCTGCCAGACGAGGCCATCGAAGAAGGCGCACCTCAGTTTTACGGAGAGGCACCCATCGTTCCTGTGATTGAAGCAGCACTGATGGCGGCGGGAAAACCTCTGACTCTGGAACAGCTGGCAGGGTTGTTTGATGACAACGTTCGCCCCAGTAAGCCCGAAATGAAACAGGCCATGGCAGACCTCGCTGAACAGTGCGAAGGCCGTGGTTTTGAGTTAAAGGAAGTGGCCAGCGGCTGGCGCTTTCAGGTGCGTCAAGAGCTGGCTCCGTGGGTCGGCCGTTTGTGGGATGAAAAGCCCCAGCGTTATACCCGTGCGCTTTTGGAAACTCTGTCGCTGATTGCCTATCGCCAGCCCATTACCCGCGGCGAAATTGAAGATATTCGTGGGGTGAGTGTCAGTACCAATATCATTCGTACGCTGCAGGAGAGAGAATGGGTGCGTGTGGTGGGCCATCGGGATGTGCCCGGCCGTCCGGCCATGTATGCGACAACCCGTCAGTTTCTGGACTATTTTAATCTACGCAATCTGGATGAACTGCCTCCGCTTTCGGAGTTGCGGGATCTGGATGCCATGGCTCAGAAGCTTGAGGGTGGCGCAGGTGACGCCCAGCCTGAACTGCTGGATGATGACGGTACACCGGAAGAAGCTGTTGGTGAGGTGCCAGAAGGTGATGCGGCCGCTCTGGTTTCTGTAGAAGCTGCCCAGGCTTTCCAGGAGGAAGGGGAAGAGACGATAGAAAAACTCTTCTCGGAACTGGATGAGATGGAAGGCGACCTGACCCTGACCTATCAGGATTACGATCCGCTGGAGCACAAGGCTCCCGAGGCTGAGAGCGAAAAGCCTGTTGAAACCGAAAAGTCTGTTGAAACTGAGGTCGTCAAGGTTACTGAGACAGCTGATACAACAGCTGAAGCTGAAAATGCAGCGGCGGCTGAAGAGGATGAACTCGAACGAGCTATAGCTGAAGAAAGAGTAGCCCTTGCAGAACAGAGCGAATCGGAAACTGAGGATAATGAAGAGCTTGTTGCCTCTGTTGACATAGAACAAACGTACCAGTACAAACCCCGTTTCGATGATGACCGTCGCCGCGATGAACAGGATGAAGGTAATGATGATGATATCTCCAGCCTGATGGATGAGCTGCTGTCGGATCGGGATGAAGACGACAACGATTAATTGAAAGAATCCCTCTGAGCGAGCGAGTTCTTGTCCGCTCAGGTGCTGCCAGACTTCATTGGGAAGGTGGCAGCCATTCACCGTTTGGGAAAACCGTGACCCTTAAGAGAATTAAGTAGTATGAGTAATATTGAAACTCCCGTTGTAGAAGACACAGCAACTTCTGCTGCAGCCCCCACCGGTGAGCGTTTGCAGAAGGCTCTGGCGCGTCAGGGCCTTGGCTCCCGTCGTCAGATTGAAGCCTGGATTGCTGAAGGCCGTATCCATGTGAATGGAGAAAAGGCAACTCTGGGTATCCGTATCCAGTCAGGTGATCAGGTAGCCCTCGATGGCCGTACCGTGCACCTGAAAGAGCAGGGTAACCGTCGAGTGATTGCCTATAACAAGCCGGAAGGTGAGGTATGCACCCGTACGGATCCAGAAGGTCGCCCGACCGTTTTTGACCGCTTGCCAAAAATTGCCGGTGAACGTTGGATTGCTATTGGCCGTCTGGATATCAATACGTCTGGTCTGCTGCTGTTCACTACCGATGGTGAGCTGGCCAACCGCCTGATGCACCCGTCGCACCAGATTGAGCGTGAATACGCGGTGCGTGTCTTCGGTGAAGTGACACAGCAGAAAGTGAAAAACCTGTTTGATGGTGTGGAGCTGGAAGATGGCCCCGCCCGTTTCACTGATATTGTCGACAGTGCCAACGAAGGCATTAACCGCTGGTTCCACGTATGTATTCTGGAAGGTCGTAACCGCGAGGTGCGTCGGCTGTGGGAATCCCAGGATCTGAGCGTAAGCCGTCTGAAGCGTGTACGTTACGGCAGTACCATTATTCCGGATCACCTGCGTCAGGGGCGCTGGGTTGAACTGGAACAGGCCGATGTGGATGCACTGGCTGATCTGGTGGAGCTGCCACGTGTCGCCGCTGGCCCCAAGACCAGGGAAGATCGTCAGCGTACGGAACGTCAGCAGCGTAAGCGTCAGAATGTGAAAACCGGTGGCCGCCGTGGTGTGCGTCCGGTTGGAGCGCGTCGCGCACGGTAATAACGTGAGTTCGACGCTCGAAGAGACA
>NZ_SMME01000818.1 GCF_009711465.1 Parendozoicomonas verongulae
ATTATGCGAAAGCAATTGTCCGGGTACTTATTTGACGGCATGCTTTGCCTATTTTGCGAATTTCGGGCAGAATGCTCGCCAAATTTTCCTTGTAAGCCTGAAAAAATAATTCTATCGGGGTTACAATACAGTTTGTTCTGACGAGGTATATGCCGAATGGCAAAAGAAGAATCCATTGAAATGGAAGGTGTTGTTGTTGATACACTTCCTAACACTATGTTCCGTGTAGAGCTGGAAAACGGTCACGTTGTGACTGCACATATTTCCGGCAAAATGCGCAAGAACTACATCCGTATCCTGACTGGCGACAAGGTGCGTGTAGAGCTGACTCCATACGACCTGAACAAGGCTCGTATTGTATACCGCGCACGTTAATTGCCGGATACAAAAAAAGCCTGCTGACCTTACTGGTAAGCAGGCTTTTTTCATACTGCATTGACTGATTTATTCAGTTTCTGATGCCGGCTCTTTGGTTGGCTCAATCTTGAAAGACAGGTCTCCGCCCTTCACACCGATCTTCACCAAGCCTCCGCTGATTAACTTACCGAACAGAATATCTTCTGCCAGAGACTTCTTGATCTTATCCTGAACCAGACGCGCCATCGGGCGTGCGCCCATCAGTTTGTCGTAGCCATTTTTAGCCAGCCACTCACGGGCTGTCTTGTTGACTTCGATCTGAACCTTGCGTTCGTCCAGCTGTGCCTGAAGTTCCGTCAGCTGCTTATCAACAACGCTGGCAATAACTTCTTCAGAGAGCGGATTGAACTGGATCACAGAGTCCAAACGGTTACGGAATTCCGGAGTAAACGTTTTCTTGATGGCTTCTGTGCCGTCGGTCTGATGATCCTGCTCGACAAAGCCAATAGATGAGCGGTTCATCATCTCTGCACCGGCGTTGGTGGTCATGATCAGAATGACGTTACGGAAGTCCGCCTTGCGGCCGTTGTTGTCGGTGAGAGTACCATGATCCATCACCTGCAGCAGCAGGTTGAATACATCGGGGTGGCCCTTCTCAATCTCATCAAGCAACAGCACACAGTGTGGAGTCTTGTTGATCGCCTCAGTGAGCAAACCGCCCTGATCAAAGCCCACATAGCCTGGAGGTGCACCGATTAAACGAGAAACGGTGTGACGTTCCATGTATTCGGACATATCGAAGCGTACAAGCTCAATACCAAGGGATTTAGCCAGTTGCTTACAGACTTCTGTTTTACCAACACCGGTTGGGCCTGCAAACAGGAAGCAGCCAACAGGCTTCTCGCTGGGCTTCAAACCGGCACGGGACAGGCGAATGTTTGTAGACAGCGCGGTAACGGCTTCATCCTGCCCGAAGATAGTCATCTTCAGGTTACGAGGCAGTTTCTCCAGCAGATCTTTATCTGAGGCAGACACAGACTTAGGTGGAATACGTGCCATCTTAGAAACAATGGCTTCCACTTCCGTAACACCGATCGTCTCTTTACGGTCTTCTTTGGTTTGCAGGCGCTGATAGGCGCCGGCTTCGTCAATAACATCAATAGCCTTATCTGGCATATGGCGGTCATTTATATAGCGGTCAGCCAGCTCAGCCGCCGCGCGCATGGCTTCTCTGTCATAGGTGATGTCGTGGTGCTCTTCGAATTTGGGTTTAAGACCCATAAGAATTTCGAAGGTGTCGTCTACATTTGGCTCCTGCACATCCACTTTCTGGAAGCGGCGGGCCAGTGCACGATCCTTCTCAAAGATACCGCGGAATTCCTGGAAAGTAGTAGAACCTATGCAGCGCAACTCCCCGGAGGTCAGCAGGGGCTTCAACAGGTTGGAGGCATCCATAACACCACCGGATGCAGCACCTGCACCGATAATGGTGTGAATCTCATCGATAAAGAGGATGGCGCCCTCTTTGCGGCGTAGCTCAGACAGCAGCTGTTTGAAACGCTTCTCGAAGTCACCACGATATTTTGTACCGGCCAGCAGTGCACCCAGGTCGAGGGAATAAACGATGCAGTCTTTCAGAATCTCAGGAACATCGCCGTCAACAATGCGCTTGGCAAGGCCTTCGGCAATAGCGGTTTTACCAACACCCGCTTCACCAACCAGTAAAGGGTTGTTCTTACGGCGACGAGTAAGAATCTGACAAACCCGCTCTACTTCCTGATCACGGCCAACCAGCGGATCGATTTTGCCGATCTTAGCTTGCTCATTCAGGTTAAGAGTGTAAGAGTCCAGAGGGCGTGCACCCTGCCCTTCAGGGTCGGCATTCTCTTCGACAAGTTCTTGGCCAATGCCTTCAGCACCCTGATGGCCGGGAACCTTGGAAATGCCGTGGGCGATATAGTTGACCACGTCTATACGGGCAATTTCCTGCTGTTTAAGGAAGTAAACGGCCTGACTTTCCTGTTCACTGAAAATGGCTACCAGCACATTGGCACCATTCACTTCTTTTTTACCGGAACTCTGAACATGGAAAACGGCACGCTGCAGAACACGCTGGAAGCCCAGTGTTGGCTGAGTTTCTCTCTCGTCGTCTCCAGCGGGAATATGGGGTGTTGTTGAATCGATGAATTTGGTGAGTTCTTCACGCAGCTGCTGGATATCTGCGCCGCAGGCTTCTAGCACATCAGCCGCCGACGCATTATCCAATAGCGCTAGCAGCAGGTGCTCTACGGTCATGAACTCATGGCGTTTATTGCGCGCTTCACGGAAAGCACTGTTGAGCGTCTGTTCGAGATCTTTATTAAGCATTTTCGTACCCGATGGAGCCTTAATCAGTGGCTTTTTGAACCTTGCACATCAGAGGATGCTGATGTTCCCGCGAGTATCGGTTGACCTGCTCGGCACGGGTTTCTGCAATATCCCGTGTATAAACGCCACAGACCGCCGACCCCTGGGTGTGCACCAACAGCATTATCTGAGTGGCCCGTTCCCTGGACATCCTGAAAAACTGCTCGAGAATCTCGACTACGAAATCCATAGGGGTGTAGTCATCATTCATCAATATGACTTTGTACTTCGGCGGCGGTTTCAGCTTTGGTTTTGCCGTGGCAACGGCAACCGAACTGTCTTCGTCATACTCACTATGATGATCTTTACCTTCTGATGATAGTCGAATCCGCTCGATGGAACTCATCTTCTCTATTGTTAACCTGCTCTTGTCAACGTAGTGTCACATGGTTCGTGTCAAATAGTAATAGCTGAGTATCATGCTTGACAGAGGCTTGACACTCGTAGTTACATATCTAAAACTAGTTCTGACCCATGGATATGGGGTTCGACAAGAATAATAACACTAAAAAAAAGAAAGCATCAGGAGTAGAAGAGGGATATAACGATGCCAACAGGAAAAGTTAAGTGGTTCAATAACGCGAAAGGCTATGGGTTTATTCTCCCTGGTGAAGAAGGTAATGGTGAAGATCTCTTCGTACATTACTCTTCCATCACGATGGATGGGTATAAAACCCTGAAAGCGGGCCAGCAAGTCAGCTACGACATCATTCAAGGGCCCAAAGGTCTTCATGCCATAAATATTGGCATCCTCTCCGAAGACGGTTCCGAACCTGCAACCCCAGCCGTTACCCCTGCGACACAAGAAGCTATCTCCGAAACATAAAGCTGTATTGTTGCGGTTCGCCCGCTTGTACATGCTTTACCGAGATGCAAACAGACAAATAAAAAGGGAACAGCGCACACTGTTCCCTTTTTTTATCTGTGATAGAAGTTATTACATGTGCTTCACAACTGCATCACCGAACTCAGAACACTTCAATAAAGTAGCATCGTCCATCAGACGCTCGAAATCGTAAGTCACAGTCTTGGCCTCAATGGCACCCTCCATACCCTTAATGATCAGGTCGGCGGCTTCGTTCCAGCCCATATGGCGCAACATCATTTCGGCCGACAGAATCAGTGACCCCGGGTTCACTTTATCCTGACCAGCGTACTTAGGTGCAGTACCGTGGGTCGCTTCGAAGATAGCAACCTTTCCACCAATGTTTGCACCAGGGGCGATGCCGATACCACCCACTTCCGCAGCCAGAGCGTCGGAAATATAGTCACCGTTCAGGTTCAGGGTTGCGATAACGGAGTACTCTGCCGGGCGCATCAGAATCTGTTGAAGGAATGCATCGGCAATTACATCTTTAATGATGATCTCGCTGCCGGTCTTCGGGTTTTTCAAAGTGTGCCACGGGCCACCATCCAAAGGTGTGGCACCAAACTGTTCTGCTGCCAGTTCATAGCCCCAGTCTTTAAAGGAGCCTTCGGTGAACTTCATGATGTTGCCTTTGTGAACCAGGGTCACGGAAGGCAGATCGTTGTCGATAGCGTGCTGTATCGCCTTACGCACGAGGCGCTGAGTACCTTGTTTGGACACAGGCTTAATACCGATACCGCAGCCTTCATCAAAGCGGATCTTGGTCACACCCATCTCTTCTTTGAGGAAGGTGATCAGTTTTTGAGCTTCCGTGCTGTCAGCCTGCCACTCAATGCCTGCATAAATATCTTCAGAGTTTTCCCGGAATATCACCATATCGGTTTTTTCAGGGCTGACTACAGGGCTTGGGACACCCTTAAACCAGCGAACAGGACGAATGCAGGCATAGAGATCCAGCTCTTGACGAAGAGCGACGTTCAGGGAGCGGATGCCCCCGCCAACAGGTGTGGTCAGAGGCCCTTTGATACTGACGCTGTACTCTTTCAGAGCTTCCAGAGTTTCGGCAGGCATCCACTCATCAGGGCCGTAAACGTGGGTTGCTTTCTCTCCGGTGTATACCTCCATCCAAACGATAGACTTCTCACCGCCGTAGGCTTTTTCTACAGCTGCATCAACAACTTTGAGCATGGCAGGGGTGACATCAACACCAATGCCATCACCTTCAATAAAAGGGATGACTGGGTTGTTGGGAACATTCAGTGAGAGGTCAGCGTTTACCGTGATTTTTTCACCATCGGCAGGAACCTGGATCTTCTGGTATCCCATTATTAACTCCATTATTTGGAATGTGGACCGATACTTCTCACCACGGGTAGTAGGTTGATATCGGCTTGTCGAATATTGTTGTAGTTTTGCTACATTCCAGCGGCGCTAGCGGGTGCAGCCTGATTTTGGAATACAAAGATACCGCAATAGCCCCTATTAATAAATGCGGTTTGTTGCAAAACTACAATTCAATCCAGATATGTGTAAACTGACTCGTGGCCATCTATCGCGGTTTATTCTTGTGGACGTTCCTTTGACATTGCTTAAAATAGAGCAACTTTAAAGCCTATTCGAGTTTTCTTGAGATTTTATGACCGATAACTCCCAGACCCGTGTCATCGTCGGCATGTCCGGCGGCGTGGATTCCTCAGTCTCTGCCCTGCTTCTGCAACAGCAGGGCTATCAGGTAGAGGGATTGTTTATGAAAAACTGGGAGGAAGACGACGGCACGGAATACTGTACGGCCCGTGAAGACCTGGCCGACGCCCAGAAAGTGTGTGACAAACTGGGCATTCACCTTCATCAGGCGAACTTTGCTGCAGAATACTGGGATAATGTATTCGAGCACTTTCTGGAGGAATATAAAGCGGGTCGCACACCCAACCCGGATATTCTCTGCAACCGGGAAATTAAGTTCAAAGCTTTCCTTGACTATGCAATGGCTCTGGGTGCCGACCTGATCGCCACTGGTCATTATGTGCGCCGTGATGATTCTGGTGAAAAGGTACTGATGCGCAAAGGGTTGGATAGCAACAAAGATCAGAGCTACTTTCTTCATGCGGTGGGCGAAGCACAGATTGCCAGAACTCTGTTCCCTGTCGGCGAGCTGGAGAAAAGTGAAGTACGGGCTATTGCGGAAAAGCACGATCTCGTCACCTTCAACAAAAAAGACAGCACCGGCATTTGCTTTATCGGTGAACGTCGTTTCCGTGACTTTCTCAAACAGTATATTCCAGCTCAGCCCGGCACTATCGAAACTGAATCCGGTGAAGTGATTGGTGAACACCACGGCCTTATGTACCACACCATCGGCCAGCGTCAGGGCCTGGGCATTGGTGGCTTGAAGAACGCTAGCGATGAACCATGGTATGTGCTGGAGAAAGAGCTGGACCGCAATGTACTGATCGTAGGTCAGGGTAACGATAATCCCCTGCTGTTCTCCAAGGCGTTGTCAACTGATACCATCTACTGGATTAATGATGAGCCAGAGTTGCCTGCCAAACTGTCTGCCAAAGTACGCTACCGTCAGAGCGATCAGGGATGCACTCTTTATAAAGATGAGAATGGCCGCTATCAGGTTGTTTTCGATGATCCTCAGCGTGCAGTCACTCCGGGGCAGTCGGTGGTGTTCTACGATGGCGATATTTGTCTGGGTGGTGGTGTGATCGAACAACGCCACAAAGAGTTGGCAGAGTAAGCACTTTACCAGAGATACATACAGGCCAGCATGAATGCTGGCTTTTCAGCCTAATCAGGAAAGTAAAACGCTGTGACCCATAATGAATCCGACTGCGTACTTGCTCTGGCGGGTCTATTTCAGGCCTGCAGTCTGGTAGAAAAAGTTGCCAAAACCGGGCAGGCGCCAGCCGATACCATGGAGACCGCTATTAAGAGCATTTTTAATACCAACCCTAAGGATGTTCCGGATGTGTATGGAGATGTTCAAAGCGTTCATACCGGATTAAGGCTGGTTCGTGGCCTGCTTGAGCGTGATCCGGAAGTGGTGCGCTCCGACACCATTCGCTACGCCCTCACCCTGATTCACTTGGAACGAAAGGTCCGTGGTAATGGTGGCATGATGAATACCATTGGTGATGGTATTAACCGCGCCCGTGGCCAGCTCAACCATTTTGATCACCTTCATGAAAACCTGATGGCCAGCTTGGCGGGGGTTTATCTGGACAGTGTCAGCACTTTCAAGACTCGTGTTCAGGTGACTGGAAACCTCAACAATCTGCAAAACCCGGCCAGCGCTAACAAGATTCGTGCGAGTCTGCTGGCGGGTTTACGTTCAGCCATCCTGTGGCGACAGATTGGTGGACGTCGCTGGCATTTGGTATTTTCCCGTAAATCCATGCTTCGAGAGGCATCCAACCTGTTGAAAGGGCAGATTTAACGAGAAATATGTTGTAGGATGCGCGCGCTTTCTGAAATTGATACTGACAAGGGTTTCCCAATGGAACTGTCATCGCTGACTGCGATCTCCCCCGTCGACGGCCGTTACGGCAACAAGACCAGCGCCCTGAGAGGCATTTTCAGCGAATACGGCCTGATCCGTGCCCGTGTAGAAGTGGAGGTTCGCTGGCTGCAACGCCTGAGCCAGCACGCGCAAATTCCTGAACTGCCCACATTCAGTGAGGAAGCCAGCGCTCTTCTGAACGCTATCGTAACCGACTTTTCCGTTGAAGATGCCAGCGAAGTCAAAGCCATTGAGCGTACTACCAACCACGATGTCAAAGCGGTTGAGTACTTCATCAAAGGCAAGATGAAAGACCATGAAGAACTGGCCAAAGCACTCGAGTTCGTTCACTTTGCCTGCACCTCCGAAGATATCAATAACCTGTCCCACGGCTTGATGCTCAGGGAAGGTCGCGAGACTGTTCTGGCCACCATGACCAGAGTGATGGAAGCGATTCGCGCCCTGGCTCACGAACACGCCGCCACTCCTATGCTGAGCCGTACCCACGGACAAACCGCCTCCCCTACCACACTGGGTAAGGAAATGGCGAACGTGGCTTACCGCCTGCAACGTCAGTTGGAGCAACTGAAAGCCGTGCCTCTTCTGGGTAAGATCAACGGTGCCGTAGGTAACTACAACGCCCACCTGGCCACCTATCCTGAGATCAACTGGGAAGAGAATGCGCAGGAGTTCATTGAATCTCTGGGGCTGACCTTCAACCCTTACACTATCCAGATTGAGCCACACGATTACATCGCCGAGCTGTTTGATGTGATACGTCGATTCAACACTATCCTGCTTGATTTCGATCGTGATATCTGGTCTTACATTTCCGTAGGCTACTTCAAACAGCGCACCATTGCTGGTGAAGTGGGCTCCTCAACCATGCCTCATAAGGTTAACCCCATCGACTTTGAAAATTCCGAAGGCAACCTGGGGCTGGCCAATGCAGTGATGGAGCATATGGCGGTGAAACTGCCTGTGTCCCGCTGGCAGCGTGACCTGACCGACTCCACCGTTCTGCGCAACATGGGTGTAGGCATGGCTTACAGCATGATTGCCTATGAAGCCTCCCTGAAAGGTATCAGCAAGCTGGAAGCCAACGCGGCTCGTTTAGCAGAAGACCTTGATAACGCCTGGGAAGTGCTGGCAGAACCTGTGCAAACCGTTATGCGTCGCTATGGTATTGCCGAACCCTACGAAAAGCTGAAAGCCTTCACCCGTGGTAAGGTTATTACCCGTGATGCCATGCTGGAGTTTGTAGATCAACTGGAGATACCGGAAAAGGCCAAAGCGTCTCTTAGAGCTATGACCCCTGCCAGTTATATTGGTAATGCCGAGGAGCAGGCCAGTAAAGTCTGACCCCGGCTTGATGGCAGAATAAAACTATTTATTCGATGAAGAGGTATCACTGTCTGATCACAGTTCGCCATACTTCTTCATCCGAATACGGGTTATGTAATAATTATTTTTCCCCATATGGACGAGTTCAGCACTCAGTGACTGGCCATGTCTCTTTGCTTCTTCTAAATAAGCACACACTCTCTCGGAACCCGATTGCAATATGGCAGGCTTGGATGTTGTCTTTTCTGTGGGAGTTAATTCAAACTGCGTCTCACAGTAGGCTTCCGCATAGCCACGAATACCCTCCACCATAAGCGTTGCCATCTGCTCTGCCTGCTTGATTCGAGACTCAGGATGATCATCACAGACTACTTTTTTCACAAGCTCGTCCTGAACAATCTTCTCACGGTGGTAAAAAGATTCTTGGGTGATACTGCATAGATAGTGGTTCTGGTCATCGGCGACTTTGCGGGTTATGGTCGATGGAGAGAAGTCAACGGGAGTCCCGTGCTGCACCGCAGGAGAAAGTGCTGAGAGCAAGCTTTGACGATTGGGGTCATTGATAGCTTTCTTCCCAACCAGATTGTAATAATCGGATGTTTCAAAAGCCGGGGTTATCCATTGTCTCTCTGTCATCGTCCAGCCACCACTTTCGATTGTTTTTTCATGATAAGTCCGGGGCAATGGCTCCGTATGAATGGTGTGTTGCTGCACATCGGATTCAGCCTCGATCATGGCTTTCAGGCCGTCCAGAGGTAGGCCCTGGTGGATTTCAAAGCTCTGGCCAGTGAGGGGGAAGAGGGAAAGAAGCAGGGCAATGCCCTGTGCGATGACCGTATGCTTATACATTGTTAAGATCTCCTTTTCTTACGCTATTGTCTCTGAAAATAAATTCTCCTAATGCCTATTCGATTGTCTTTGGCCGTTTTGGTTCCCTGGCGCTGTCAATTAATATGTGAAAGCCCGGTCATCTCACTCCCTTATTTGGGGAATAAAGAAGGACCGGGCCGCAAACATGATAGTTAGTTGTTACCGTAGGGCGGGTAGCCTATACACTTGATTTGGCCTTGGCTTCCCGGCGGCGGGCATGCAATACCGGCTCGGTATAGCCGTTGGGCTGCTCTGCTCCCCGCAGTACCAGATCACAGGCTGCCTGAAAGGCTACGCTGTCATCAAAGTTGGGAGCCATATTGCGATACCGGGGATCATTGGCGTTCTGGCGATCCACAACACCGGCCATGCGCTGCAGGGTTTCCACCACCTGCTCTTCACTGCAAATGCCATGGCGCAGCCAGTTGGCAATATGCTGGCTGGAGATACGCAGAGTGGCACGGTCTTCCATCAGGCCTACATCATTGATGTCTGGTACTTTCGAGCATCCCACACCCTGATCAATCCAGCGCACCACGTAACCCAGAATACCCTGGGCGTTGTTGTCCAGTTCATTCTGAATATCTTCGGCGCTGAGTGATGATGCATCTTCAAGCAAAGGCAAAGTGAGAATGTCGTCCAGACTGGCGCGCTCCCGTTGAGCCAGCTCTTCCTGACGGGCAACAACACTGATTTTGTGATAGTGCAGAGCGTGAAGAGTAGCTGCCACAGGCGACGGAACCCATGCGGTATTGGCACCGGCCATGGGGTGCCCCACTTTGACTTCCATCATATCTGCCATATTATCAGGCACGGGCCACATACCCTTGCCAATCTGAGCACGGCCTTTCAGGCCTGCGGCCAGGCCGATATCCACATTCCAGTCTTCGTAGGCTTTAATCCATGCCGCCTGTTTCATGGGTGCCTTGCGCACAACGGCACCGGCTTCCATGGAGGTATGGATTTCATCACCAGTGCGATCCAGGAATCCGGTATTGATAAACACAACACGCTCTTTGGCTTCGGCGATACAGGCTTTCAGGTTAACGGTGGTGCGACGCTCCTCATCCATAATGCCTATTTTCAGGGTATTGCGGGTAAGGCCGAGAGCATCTTCAATACGGTTGAACAGGGTGTTGGCAAAGGCCACTTCTTCTGGGCCGTGCATTTTCGGCTTAACGATATATACACTGCCCTGACGGGAGTTGCTGTTTACGCCCTGCCGCTTCAGATCATGGATAGCAATCAAAGACGTCAGCATGCCATCAATAATCCCTTCCGGCACTTCACGGCCTTCACCATCCAGAATGGCTTCATTAGTCATCAGGTGGCCAACATTTCGTACGAACAACAGGCTGCGCCCTGGGAGGGTGACAGTCTCGCCATTAGCACCTGTGTAGGTACGATCTGGATTCAGCGTACGCACAAAACTCTTACCGCCCTTCTCTACGTTTTCTTCCAAGTCGCCTTTCATCAGGCCAAGCCAGTTGCGGTATACAACAACCTTGTCGTCGGCATCAACGGCAGCGATAGAATCTTCGCAATCCATAATGGCGGTGAGTGCAGATTCAACCAGCAAATCTTTTACACTGGCGGGGTCGTCTTTCCCGATAGGGCTGTTCGCATCGATTTGAACTTCAATGTGCAAACCATTGTTTTTCAAGAGAATAGCTTCAGGGCTTTCTGCATCACCACGGAAGCCGACGAAGCCTTCCGGAGCGACCAGCCCGACTTCTTTACCGTCGGAAAGCTTAACCGCCAGCTGGTTCTCTTTCACGGAGTAAGTGACAGCATTGCTGTGATCTCCACCGGCCAGAGGCGCTGCTTCATTCAGTACGCCACGGGCATAGGCAATTACTTTCGCGCCTCGCCTGGGGTTGTAACCTTTGCCCTTCTCTGCGCCGTCATTTTCGTCAATCACATCGGTGCCGTAGAGGGCGTCGTACAGGCTGCCCCAGCGGGCATTAGCGGCATTCAGTGCGTAACGAGCGTTCATAACTGGCACCACTAGCTGAGGGCCAGCAATGGTTGCGACTTCGGCGTCCACGTTTTTCGTTGTGATTGTAAAGTCCGCCACTTCCGGCAACAGGTAACCGATTTTCAAAAGAAACTTTTTGTAAGCAGCAGGGTTGTGAGGTTTGTTATCCCGGTGCCAGGCATCGATCTGAGCCTGTAATTCATCACGCTTAGTCAGAAGCTGGCGATTGACCGGTGCCAGATCGTTCACAATGGCTTCAAAGGCGCTCCAGAAAACCTGTGGCTCTACACCAGTTCCCGGTGCAATCTCTTTCTCTACCAAGTCGTAAAGCACACTGGCGATTTGCAGTGACCCGAACTGTGTACGTTCTGTCATCGTTTTACCCCGTTTGTGATACCCGAACCGCTGACGCCGCTCTTTGTCAATTTTTGTAATCACTCGCTCCCTGGGAGCATAAGTATACGGCGCAAAAATGCCTGAAAAAGATGATAATGCCAAGAGTGAGTAAATGAGGAGTAAGAGGCCAGTGCTGCAAAAATGCTCAGAAAGTCCCTGAAATGGCAGTATTAGAAGAGCTCCTTATGGGTTGAAGGCCACTATTCATCAGATAAATACCTGAAATAAAAAAGGGACATTGTAATCAATTGTGACATTTACTTAGAATGCTCACACCGAAGCGATAACGATTCGGATACAGAACGCATTCAAGCAGCTATTGCAGCAGCTTCCCAGTCTGCATAGTTAAAGCAGCGTAGCAGGCCGCACCATCGCACTTATGACAACACCAAAGATGGCTCGGTTGCTACATAAAAACAAAGGACCGATCATGTCAGATTACCTGCAAGACATTGACTCCGTTGCTTCCCTCAAGGCCACACAAGGCTCACCCTGGGATACCATCAATCCTGAATCCGTTGCTCGCATGCGTGCCCAGAACAAATTCAAGACGGGCCTGGATATTGCCAGATATACTGCTGCTGTTATGCGTCGTGACATGGCTGAGTTCGACAAGGATAAAACCAAGTACACCCAGTCTCTGGGTTGCTGGCACGGTTTTGTGGGGCAGCAGAAACTAATCTCCATCAAGAAACACTTCGGTAGCACTGAGCGTAAATACCTCTATCTTTCTGGCTGGATGGTTGCTGCCCTGCGTTCCGATTTTGGCCCTCTGCCTGATCAGTCCATGCATGAAAAAACAGCTGTTGCCGGCCTGGTTGAAGAGCTGTACACCTTCCTGCGTCAAGCCGATGCCCGTGAACTGGGTGGCCTGTTCCGAGCACTGGATGCGGCCCGTGAAGCGGGTGATTCTATGAAAGAGAAAGAGATTCAGTCTCAGATCGACAACCATGAAACCCACGTTGTGCCCATCGTTGCAGACATTGACGCAGGCTTCGGTAATGCTGAAGCCACCTACCTGATGGCCAAGCAGATGATCGAAGCCGGTGCCTGTGCCCTGCAGATTGAAAACCAGGTGGCAGACGAGAAGCAGTGTGGCCACCAGGACGGTAAAGTGACTGTTCCCCACGCAGATTTTCATAACAAACTGCGCGCCCTGCGTTACGCATTCCTGGAGCTGGGTGTTGACGACGGTGTTATCGTAGCCCGTACCGACTCTGAAGGCGCCGGTCTGACCAAAGAAATCGCTGTTGTAAAGGAACCCGGTGATCAGGGTGATGTTTACAACTCCTTCCTGGACGTTGAAGACGTGTCTCCAGAAGACACCGCTGAAGGTGATGTACTGATCAGCCGTAACGGCAAGCTGGTTCGCCCTAAGCGCCTGCCCTCCGGTCTGTACCAGTTCCGTCAGGGCACCGGCCATGAGCGTTGTGTATTTGATTGTATCGAAGCCATCAATGCGGGCGCTGATCTGCTGTGGATCGAAACGGCTGTGCCTACTGTCCACGAAATCAAGGGCATGATGGACGAAGTTCGTAAGGTTCACCCCGATGCGAAGCTGGTTTACAACAACAGCCCATCCTTTAACTGGACTCTGAACTTCCGCCAGCAGACTTTCGATGCCTGGGAAGCGGAAGGCAAAGACGTATCTGCTTACGACCGCAGCAACCTGATGTCTGCCGAATACGACGATTCTGAACTGTCTGCTGCAGCTGACGCCCGGGTTAAAACCTTCCAGGCTGATACAGCCCGCGAAGCGAACGTATTCCACCACCTGATCACTCTGCCCACTTATCACACCACGGCTCTGTCCGTTGATAACCTGGCCAAAGAGTATTTCGGTGACAAGGCCATGCTGGGTTATGTGGAAGGTGTTCAGCGTAAGGAAATCCGTCAGGGTATCGCCTGCGTGAAGCACCAGAACATGGCTGGTTCCGATATCGGCGACGACCACAAAGAATACTTTGCTGGTGAGAACGCCCTGAAGGCTGGCGGCGCAAAGAATACTTCTAACCAGTTCAGTTAATCCGCTGTTTTGGTAACCTGTGCAATAACGAAGAGCTTTGCCAACCGGTGAAACTCGAATAAGGCGGCCTCTGGTCGCCTTTTGTGTTTAACAATAATCATCACCCAGACAGTACAGAGTGAGATAACCATGAGCACTGCCCCGGATTACCTGCAAGATGCCACAAGCCTGCTAAGTTCTAATGGCTTTGCTACAGGCAAGACTTGGTACCACGGCACATCATCAGCCTTGCTCCCCTCCATTCAGAAACACGGATTAAAGCGTTCCGGTGATCAGGCCATGAATCAGATGGCGAAACAGACCATGGCTACCATCGGTAACAGTTATGTCGAAACCATCGAGCCTGTGTTTCTGACCCAAAGCAAAGAGATTGCTTACTACTGGGCGCAACAAACCATTCGTCAGCGCAGCACTCGTTTTGAGGGAGACGAGCTGCCTGTGGTGGTGGCAGTGAATCTGCCTGCAGATCAGGCTGCCAAGGTGAGACCCGATGTGGGTGCGGCAGGCTTGTTGATGGTAAAGGAAGGTGAAGGCTATCTGGCCTTTATTGCCGGTTTGTATGATAAAGCTGGCCTGGCTGTTCCCGGGATTGATTTGATGAAAGCTGATCGCATGGAGTATCTCAATAAACTGGGCATGGCTTACTGTGATCAGAATATTGATCCGGAGTGTCTTGATCTGGTGGCGTGATATTTCCCACAGGGATGCCCCAGCCAGAAGCTGGGGACTCATCCGTTACAACTAACGGGACTCTGCCCGCGTGCTGCGCGGGTTAAGCTCTGGCCTGCGAGCCAGTTCCACAATCAACCGCCTTAACCAGCGATGCCCTGAGTCCTGTTGCAACAACGGGCTCCAGGCCATTTTCAGCTCAATAGGCGGGATAAAGAATGGCGGCGGCATAATCACCAGTTCTGGATCATCGCTCATCAGCTTTGCAGCCCTCGTGGGCAATGTTGCAATCAAATCGTTTTGGCGGGAAAGCTGCATGGCCACATGGTAGTGACGAGTGAACACGGCAATCTGCCTCTTCTGTCCGAGGCGGTTTAAGGCATCATCCACCCATCCCAGGCGCTGTATATCTTCCGGGTTGACTCCCACTCCAACCCCCATACCGGTTTTACTCACCCAGATATGTCGTGCCTGAAGATAATTCTCCAGGGTGAACTTACGGCGTATCAGGTTTTTCTTGCTCATCAGGCAGGAGAAACCATCTTCCCAGATAATGCTCTGGTGGAAGGATTGGGGCATATCATCAAAGCGGTTGATCGCCATATCTACCCTGCCCTGCTCCACATCGTGAAAATCCACATCGCTGGGGGTGAGCATATCCAGGGTGATATTGGGGGCGTCTTTGCGCAGCTGGCGAAGCAATAAGGGAATAAGAGTGGATTCCGCATAATCACTGGCCATGATGCGGAACACTCGCTTACTGGACAGTGCATCAAAATCCGTTTGCGGGCGAATGGCCTGTTCGACATCGGAGAGCACATTGCGGATGAGAGGTTGCAGTGCAAGGGCTCTTGCTGTTGGCGTCATGCCATCACTGGTCCTGACCAGCAGCGGGTCGTTAAAGAGATCCCGCAACCGGCGCAGACCATTACTCATTGCTGGCTGGGTAATGCCCAGCTGGTCTGCTGCCCGGGTGACATTCCGTTCCCGCAGCAGCGTATCCAAGTAGACCAGCAGATTCAAATCCACCCTTGATATATTCACCATTATTATTCTCAGGCATCCGCTATAAGCTTGAGAAATTATGACACGCTCTTACCCATGAAACGAGGGGCTGCTGGGAGGCTAGTGAATATTCCCATCAGGCAGCAGTGTGCCAAAGGTGCTGTAGTAGGTGCTATTCAGAGTACCGTGTGAGTAATGGGGCCCCAGCAGGGAATCCAGGAACAGTCCATCGACGACTTTGCTGTGATTCCATTTTACCTCCCTTGATGCGTAGGGAGTCAGAGCAGTCATCAGGACATTGGCGGATAGCGCAGTTAAAGCCAGTACGCCGGCAGCAGGAGCCCCTAACGCAGGAATCGTCATTGCTGCTCCTGCAAGTGCGCCAACTGTTCCACCAATGGGAGTAATGATACTGTACGCACTGAGCAGGTAAGAGATAGTCCAGTTCTGGCTCCATGTGCTCCATACACTGCCCACGTACATCTCATGGCGAACATTGTCATAGATGCCTCGAATGGTAATTCTTAATACGCCGGTATTGGGCCAGCCGCTGGTGTGGTCAACCCCAAATAGTGCACCGCGGCACCAGACATCCTGTTCGGGAATAATATAATCAACACCTTTCGGGTCATTGTATATAAAGAAACGTCGCCAGGGTGTTTCTGTGGATTGTAAATAGACCATAGGTTTGGTATTGCCCGGAGCAACACGGACAGAGATGCCGGTATTAAAACTAAATCGATTGTCACCGCGTCTTGGACGATAATTGGCAATCTGTACACCATTGGTCAGCTGACAGCCCAACTCTTCTTCTGTAGCAATAGCAGGTTCTTCTTCGCCTTCATCGCCCCGAATGCACATGCTGGAGTCATCACCCTCTGCACAGGTATCGAAGTCATCATCGGCATAGTCATAGTCATCTTCATCCTGCACACTGTCATCATCTGAGCAGTGCTCACAGAAGACACCTGACAGTTTGTCATGGGGGATGATATCAGTATCTATTCTGGCTTTTCTGATCTTAGACTCATTCACGCTATTACGGGTTAACGCCGCACTCATACGGGCATCGTTCAAGGCTGATACCATTTTGTTAATGTTGTTGATGGCTACTTTTGATTGATATACCTCACCAACAATACTGCCAACACCATCCTGAGTATTGTCAAGAATGTCCCGGTTGTTGTTGATCAGAGCCTCCAGCTCAACTAATTGATCACCGGCAGCTTTGTAGTGAATATCCTGATCTATACCCTCTGAACTCATACCTGCTGCAACCGATTCATCAGCCTCATTTATTAACTCATGGAGACTCTTACCCTGAAAAGCTGTATGGGAAAAATTCAGAGACTGGGAGCGTAAACTGGTACGCAGGCTACTCAACATCGTTCGAATAGTTGTGATGCTCACAGGTTGATGTTCGTCGTAGCTGTTTTGGGATGACGTTTCGTACACGTAATGGGCCAGCTTGGCGACATCATGACTGGTTTGAGTGCGATCAATGACATCATAACCTGGACGCAGCATCGGCATCATACAGTGGGGGGAGTTCAGATCGCACTGAGGGTCCCGTGGATCGTAACGGTAATGGCGGTTATGGGGATAGGATGTGGCTTTATTCCACCAGGATTTATAGGCTCTGACTCCTGCATCATACACTCCCGTGTAAGGGTAATCATTCTCTAACGTCGCAACCCGAAGGAAGTAAAAATCCTGTCCGGTATCCTTGTTGGTGTAGTTTTCCAATCTGGCCGACAAGGACCCGATTGCCGAATCAAAAAACTCATTGCTGGCCAGAAGATCACGCCCTTTCCACTGTAAGTAAAGGCCTGAGCCGCTGCAGCGGAAATCTGCATAACGGTTGGTTTTTCCATCAATGAACACCTGATTGTCACCAATCCAGTGAAATTTCTCATTCTGGTGCTCACTGGTAATCATAAGAGAAATATTTTTTTTGTGAGGATCCACAACAATGGCAAAGAAAGACATTCTTGGGGAGCTGTGATTGTAAAGCAGGCGCTCCTTGGCGACATCCCAGGTATCGTAGCCCCAATCACTTACCCAACCCCAAACGCCAGGGTAGTTACGCATGCTCATGTTGTATTTGGAGGTTTGCCTGTCCAGTTCATCAATACTGGCCTTCATTTTGGCGAAGTCCACCTTACTGTCGTGTTTGGTGACATAGATATTTTCTGGGATTATGCACTTATTCCAGATGACGTCTGCCGAACTTCCAGCGCAGAGGAGAGATAGAGCAGTCAGAGCGAAAAGGCTATTGAGAAAGCGTTTCACAGGCAGCACCTTGACCTGGGAGAATGGTGCTTCCTATGAGTCGTAAAGAGCTCTGAAGGTTCCGAATCGAGGGCGTGTCGAAATGTTACTAAAAGTCATTAACCAAAGTAATATTTGGCAAAAAGCACAATAATAGGCAGCGCAAGGGCTGTACGAATAAGGAACAGGGTCAGCAGTTGGAGGAAGTTAAGTGGTATTGCAGAGCGCATAATCAGCACTCCGACTTCCGACATATAGATGAGCTGGGCAATGGAGAGTGCGCTGATCACGAAGCGGGTTATTTCACTTTCTATCTTGGCGCAAAATGCAGCGGGCAGGAACATGTCTGCAAAGCCAAGGAGAACGGCCGGTGCTGCTTTTTCAGCTTCGGGAAGACCGAATAACTCTAAAATCGGAACGACTGGGGCCCCAAGCCAGTAAAAGAGGCTGGTTTCCTGACCAATAATTAACCCAAGTGTGGCAATGGTCATAATGATTGGCATAAAGACAAACCAAATGTCCAAAGCGTTAGTCAGCCCTTTTTTTAAGATAAGGCTAAGGCTGGGTGCCTTTTCCGCTTTATTGACAGCCATCAGAAAGCCCTTGAACAGGCCCCGGGGGGCATTCAATGGGTCGGCTTCTGAAGTGTAACTGGCACCGTGATGATAGGTATCGGGAATAGATCTCAAAGGCCAGATTCTTGGAAGAATCAGTGCAATGATCAGGCAGGTTGTAATCACAGTGAGATAAAAGTATGGAAACATGTGGGACAGACCCACAAAGTTCACTACAACTACGCAAAAGGAAATAGAGACGATAGAGAAAGTTGATGCTATTACAGCAGCTTCACGGGCGGTGTAATAGCCATTTTCATACTGCCTTGCCGTTATCAGAGTGCCTACTGTGCCATCTCCGAGAAGCGATGCGATAATATCCACGCCACTGTTTCCCGGAATTTTATAAAGGGGCTTAAGAATTCTGTGTAGAAAGACACCCACCAGTTCAACCAGCCCATAATCCAGCAGAAACGGTAGAAACAGCCCCGCCAGAAGAAAGAAGATAAACAGTACGCTAAGCAGATCGTATAGAACAACGGCTCCCGTCTCTGTCCCCCATAACCATTCCGGGCCAATTTTACCCAGGGTCATAATAGCGATCACCGCAGCAATAATTCTCACACAAATCCAGAACAGTGATGTGTCCAGTAAGGAGCGTAAAAGTTTGTTGTTGTGAATAAATGCAGGCTCTAACACTCGTGAGACAAGAGACCCCAAAGCAGAAAGTGACAAGGTGGCCGTCACAACATATGGCAACCATTGTTGAACAACTTCCAGTATTGAATAGCCAATCAAACCGATCAATACCGTTGGTCCCCTCGGGCTGTCGATGGGAATCAGAAACAGGCAAACCCCCAACAGGGAAGGCAAAAGAAATCTCAGGACTTTACTATAACCACTGAGGGAGACGAGTGTGGACTTATTCGACAATTGAAATCCATGTTAAGTCGTTGTTTATGCCAGTTCAGTCTAGCTAAAGACTATAGGGTGGCAATTTCTTATATTTGAATGACGATAAAGAGAGGGTGTGTGGGGCTTTATTTTAGTCAAAAAAAAAGACCAGCCATTGCTGATCTTTTTAAATTTGGAGGCGAGTACCGGAGTCGAACCGGTCTAAATGGAGTTGCAGTCCACTGCATAACCGCTTTGCTAACTCGCCAGGGACGATGCGAATAATATAGACAGAATGATTATAAATCAACAGGTTATGCGTACGCCCTGCATCTATTTTACTCTTCTCTCTATACCTGCTTGAGCAATAACACGAGTAGATATCTCTTCAACGGAGTAATGAGTGGTATCAAGGAACGGAATATTGTTCTGCTGAAACATCTGGGCCACTTCTTCCAGCTCCAGAGCACATTGGCGTGGAGAAGCATAACGGCTGTTTGGACGGCGCTCATGGCGGATGGCTGCAAGGCGCTCAGGGCTGATAGTCAATCCAAAGAGCTTACTCTTATGGGGCTTGAGCACCTTGGGTAAACGCATCATATCCAGGTCATCTTCGGTAATTGGGTAATTGGCCGCCTGAATGCCGAACTGCAACCCCATATAAAGGCAAGTTGGTGTTTTGCCACATCGGGATACCCCCACAATAATGATGTCGGCATCATCATAAAAGCGTGTTTTGGCACCATCATCATTTTCTATGGCGAAATGGACAGCATCAATACGCTGGTTGTATTTGTGTGCAGCTCCATGAATGGAACGTTTCTTACCTACCTGATGAGAAGCATGAGCATTGAGCTGACGCTCCAGAGAAGGCATGTAGGTATCAAAAATATCTGCATGATAAGCAGGTGCAGAGCGAATCATATCCGCAATGGCTTCATCAATAATGGTGCTGAATAATAAGGGCTGTGGCCCACCCTGCTGGCTGACCCGGGTAATCTCCCCAACAACCTCTTGCGCTTTTTCGAGGGTGTCAATGTAGGGCAGAGTTACTTTTTCAAATTCGATATGTTCGAACTGGGCCAGGAGGCTCTGTCCAAAAGATTCGGCGGTTATTCCGGTTCCATCGGAGACAAAAAAAACAGAGGTGGTTCTTTTTTGTTCATTCATGATCGAAATCTGCACCTTGACCTAGGTAAATACACTTAATCTCACAGGTTGTGTGTTTTTTCCTGTGCTTTCGACACGTATAGTACGCATCGCATACACACCTGACAAAAAGCAAAGAAGAGTTATAAATGCTATAGATAACCGGTATTCACTTATGGCTCTGTTATGAATACGGTAAAACCAGTATTGTTGTTTCCCGGTTTGAGGTTTTGCCGTACATCGTCTGGGATTTTTTCTGTCAGCAGACGCAGGGATCATTTGGCATTCTCTGTATTATGGGCAAATGTGCGCGTCTGCAACCCAATATTGTTTTAGGCTGTTTTCTTTAGGGGGTATCTGTTGGAAACCTATGTGCTTGGTCTTGAAAAGCTTGGTGCGGGTGACGTTGAGATAGTTGGCGGTAAAAATGCCTCTCTTGGCGAGATGATCAGTAACCTCTCCGGTGCCGGTGTGTCTGTTCCCGGGGGGTTCGCTACAACCGCTCAAGCCTATCGTGATTTTCTGGAAAAGAGTGGCCTGGATGAACGCATCCACACACTGCTGGATACTCTGAATGTTGATGATGTTCGTGCTCTGGCTGAGGCAGGTAAGAAAATTCGGCAGTGGGTTGTGGATGAGCCTTTCCAGCCCGAATTAGAAGAAGCCATTAAATCCAGCTGGGAAGTTCTGCAGGGTGGCAATGGTAGCCTCTCCGTTGCCGTTCGCTCCTCTGCTACCGCAGAAGATTTGCCAGATGCTTCCTTTGCCGGACAGCAGGAAACCTTCCTGAATATTCGCGGTTACGACAATGTGCTTGTCGCCATCAAAGAAGTGTTTGCCTCCCTTTTTAATGATCGCGCCATCGCTTACCGCGTGCATCAGGGTTTTGACCATCGTGAAGTGGCGCTGTCTGCCGGCATTCAAAAAATGGTGCGCAGTGAAACCGCCTCATCTGGTGTTATGTTTACTCTGGATACGGAGTCCGGTTTCCGTGATGCTGTCTTTATCACCTCGTCCTATGGTCTGGGTGAAACCGTTGTTCAGGGTGCTGTAAATCCTGATGAGTTCTACGTTCACAAGCCCACCCTGAAAGCCAGCTGCCCTGCCGTACTGCGCAGAAATCTGGGTAGTAAGGCTTTGAAGATGACTTACACCAATGATTCTTCAGCTGGTCGCTCCGTTCAGACCCTGGAAGTGAGTGAGGCAGAGCGCCGCCAGTTCTCCATTACTGATGCAGAGGTGGAAGAACTGGCTCGTCAGGCCCTGATTATTGAAGAGCATTACAAGCGTCCCATGGATATTGAGTGGGCGAAAGATGGTGACGATGGCAAGCTGTATATTGTCCAGGCTCGCCCCGAGACTGTTAAGAGCCGCAGTGCCGGTGTTATAGAACGCTACCTGCTGAATGAAAAGGGCCAGGTGCTGGCCGAAGGTCGCAGTATAGGGCAGAAAATCGGTAGCGGCAGCGTGAAAATCATTCACGATATTACCGAAATGGACCGTGTAAAAGCCGGGGATGTGTTGGTCACAGATATGACTGACCCGGACTGGGAGCCTATTATGAAGCGGGCTTCTGCGATTGTAACTAATCGCGGTGGTCGCACCTGCCATGCGGCTATCATTGCTCGCGAGCTGGGCATTCCTGCAGTTGTTGGTTGCGGTGATGCAACTCAACGTCTGAAAGATGGAATGCCTGTTACCGTGTCCTGTGCCGAAGGTGACACTGGCCTGATTTATGAGGGTTTGCTGGACTTTGATGTTCACAGTAACTCCGTTGACTCCATGCCAGAGCTGCCCTTCAAGCTGATGATGAATGTGGGCAATCCCGATCGTGCTTTCGATTTTGCCAGCATCCCTCATAATGGTGTTGGTCTGGCTCGCCTGGAGTTCATCATCAATCGAATGATTGGTGTACACCCTAAGGCGCTGTTGAACTACGACAGTTTGCCAGCAGATTTGCAAGGAACTGTCGATAAGCGCATTGCGGGATATAAGAGTCCTGTAGACTTCTACGTTGATAAACTGGTTGAAGGTGTATCCACCATTGCTGCGGCATTCTACCCAGCCAAAGTGATTGTGCGACTCTCCGACTTTAAGTCTAACGAGTATGCCAACCTGATCGGCGGTAAGCTCTATGAACCGGAAGAAGAAAACCCCATGCTGGGTTTCCGTGGTGCCTCTCGTTATATATCTGAAGGTTTCCGTGACTGTTTTGAGTTGGAATGCCGAGCCATGCGCAGAGTGCGCGATGATATGGGGCTGACCAATATTGAGCTCATGGTTCCATTTGTGCGGACAGTCGGAGAAGCCAAACAGGTCTCCGAGCTGCTGGCGGAAAATGGGCTGCGCCGTGGCGAGAATGGTCTGCGTCTGATCATGATGTGCGAACTCCCCGCTAACGCTCTGCTGGCCGAGTCTTTCCTTGAGTACTTTGATGGTTTCTCCATTGGCTCTAACGATATGACCCAGCTGACGCTTGGTCTGGATCGCGACTCCGGCATTATCGCCCACCTGTTTGATGAGCGAAACGAGGCTGTTAAAGCATTGTTGGCTATGGCGATCCAGGCGTGTCGTAAGGCTGGAAAGTATATTGGCATCTGTGGTCAGGGCCCTTCTGACCATCCGGATCTGGCTAAATGGCTGATGGAGCAAGGGATTGATACTGTTTCCCTGAACCCTGACAGTGTCCTGGAAACCTGGTTCTATCTGGCAGATAAAGAAATTTCGTAAGTCTTTATGCTTTAGATCTGCTTGCTGCATAGAAAGCGGCGACTGATTGAAAAATCAGTCGCCGTTTTTTTAGAGCGTTTTTGTATCACTGACTCTTCTTGCTCAGCGCTCCAGCCAGCTGAATGCCCTCCATGCGAGCCTCCAGACGAATGACCTGCTCAGACAGCTGACGGTTTTCTTTTTCCAGTACTGCATTGCTCTCTTTCGCTGTTGCCAGTGAGTCAAGCTGTTCTACTAACTTGTTGTTTTCAGCGATTCTATTCTTGAGCTCGTCTTGCGCGTTGAGGAGTTCAGCAATGCGGGCTTCTACATCATCTCCAAGATTTTTTTGCAGGCGTTCAAGGGTGTCCACCTTGTACTTGGCTACCTCCTCTCTTTGTTTGAAGGCTTCAATGTCTTCCAGAGCCAGATCATAGGCTCTGCCACGATTTGCCAGCAAAGACTCCAGCTGAACTTTTTCCTTCTCTGCAGTTGCAAGTGCTGCGCTGTCTTTTTCTGAGGCCTTCAGAAGGCGTGCCTTCTCACGGCGTTCTTCATCAATAACCTTTAGCCAGTGGTCAATGATCTTGGTGTGGGATTCATCCAGTCGGCGCTCTTGCTCAGCCAGCGCCTGCTCAGATCGCTTCGCTTCTTGAGTGAGCTTTTCTTCAAGCTGCTGGAGTTGCTGGGATTGATGTTCAAAACGTTCGGAGATGCTGGTGAGTTTCTGCTCCCATTCCCTGTTTTGTTTTTGCAGAACTTCACACTGTTCTTCCAAGTGTTGTTTAGCCTGAGTTTCGCTCTCCAGCTGTGACTTTAACTCATCCAGTTGTTGTCTCCATATTTCCGACTGGGCTGCGTAATGGTCGCGTTCTTCATCCAGTTGATCCTGAATGATCCGAGCCTGTTCTCCCTGGCGAAACTTCTCTTTGCCGATCTCCCGCTTCAGAACTCTCACCAGATCTCCAGACAGTTCAATACCGTCATCCTCTCCCAGAATTTCCAGCTCCTGCCATTCCCGGTAATAGGGTAATACGGTCTGTTTGCCCATTTTGGCCTGTGTCGCCAGTTTCTGTGCAGTGACCTTCTCTCCTGCACTCTTCATATCATCCAAAACACTAAAAATCAGAGTACGACGTTGTGAATCTTGCATAAAACCCTTAAAACCTAAATTTATAAAACCTTGAATACCAGTATTATAATACCAGTATTTAAGGTTTCATTTCCATAAGCAACAAACATATTTAGTACCGGTAATATTAATTACCGGTACTAAATGCAAATAGTGATGAAAATCTACAGTCGTCTATAGCACAGAAGGCTCAGACAGCTTTAAAAGGCAGAAAATAGGAAGACTGAAGGTCAAACGACCAGGGCAGGTATTAATCTCGAAAAAGCGTGAGCAGCATCAGAAGAGTAAAGGCCAAACTACAATGGTGGGCTTAAAAATCAACTACGTCTGCAACCACGAGCAGCAGACAAGGGGCTGGAAGAGTCGGGTGTCTTACCGGAACGTATTGGAACAGCATCGGTCAGGGCGCCACGCGCCATATCGAGCGCACAAAAAAAGGCGATCATCGAAAGATGATCGCCTTTTGTGCTTTAAAAAAGCCGAAGTTAGATAACTTCGATTTCTTCAGCCTGAGGACCTTTCTGGCCCTGAGTTACGGTGAAGCGTACTTGCTGGCCTTCAACCAGAGTACGGAAGCCTTCGCCTTTGATCTGACGGAAATGTGCGAATACGTCAGGACCACTTTCCTGAGCAATGAAACCGAAACCTTTCTCGTCAGAGAACCACTTAACTGTGCCGGTAGTAGCAGACATTATGTCACCTGTATTTCAAAAATAATGGTGCTTTGCGAACAAAGCGGTAGTGCTAGAAGTTTCGCTATTATTTATGAAGAACTGGGACGAGCTGCTACACCCGAAACACGAAATCTGTACATAAAAA
>NZ_SMME01000784.1 GCF_009711465.1 Parendozoicomonas verongulae
TAAAGACAATCAGCAGGAAAAAACAGATTTCTTTTTTGAAATGCTGTGTGAGGTGACCGGAGAAGACCTGACTTTAATCTTCAGGCGCTGGTATGTCCCTGTCAGCGAGGAGGCTTATCAACGTGTTGCGGGAAAGGGGTATTCCCACTCCCGCCGACTGTACCATGATGGCTTATAACTTTTTACAAACAGGCGCTGAGGCTGGTTCAAACTTTACCTGTCACCAGCCACTTCCAGCGCCTCATCAAAACGTGCCAGCCTGTTGCCATTGATCATGCGCACCAGCTCATCAACATACTCATAACCACGCTCAGAGTAACTGCCCAGCCCCTGAGCCAGATAAGCGCCGGTTATCGTCATATTATTTGTGTGGGCATTGGCACGGAGTTCACGCAAAGCCTGATATTCCCGATGGCTGTTGAGGTTGTGCATGTAAGAGCGTACAGAGTCGCTCACTTCATCAAACTTTCTCACCTCATGGCTAAAACCTGAGGCACGGGAATTCGGCACCAGGCCACACCCTTTGGTGAAACACCATTGCCCAAAATAGTTATTCCCCTCACGGGCAAAGCGGGATGTTCCCCAGCCAGACTCATTGGCCGCCTGGGCCAGTGCCAGAGAAGGGGGAATGATATCCACCCGCATCAGCATTTCTGCAAACCAGGCATCATCGTGTACGCCTGGAACACGATAAATCCGCCCCATTGTATCCAGCCACGCCTGCTCACTCTCGCTCGAAGTGCCGTTGGCACGCAAGGCAATAAGACGGCTGCGATGCTTAAGGATCATCCTATTCTGGTGTTCAACCATCGGCAGAAAGTAGGAGAAAAATGCGTCTTTCTTTTCCTGCACATTCTGGATAGCCGTAAAGTCAGGCACACCGGCCAGCTCCCATGCCTGCTTTGGTGTAACCTTCACAACAACAGGTTCATCCGGCTCGGTGATCTCAAGGGCCACTTCAAGGCTGTGCTCTGGAGGCCTTGGCACAAACTGAGAGATACCAATCAGTGCAATCAAAAGAGCCAATAATGTGAAATCTATAGATGTTCTACGCAAACCTGTTCTCCTGAGAGAGGGACAACACAGACACTTGTATTGCCAAGTGTCTTTTATCTTGTTTAACTGAGAGAGTCGATGGATATGACCGACTTATCGCAAATCTAATAATTCTAAAAAACAACGCCAGCTCACTATTAGCAGTCTGTATAGACTGGCAGGGAGGAATACGATGAGTTTTACTCACGTATGGGGGCTGTTTACACACCCCGACCAGGAATGGCGCAGTATCCGCAATGAAAATCCAGGCATTCTGAAGTTTATTATTTCCTACCTTCTGTTTATGGCGGCCATACCCGCAGTCAGCGGGTATCTGGGCACAACCATAACCGGCTGGCAGCTGCCCGGCGGAACCGATGTTGTGCGTCTCACCGAGTCAAGCGCGGCTATTATGTCAGTTTTGGCCTACTTTGCCACTATTGCGGCCATTGTGGTGATTGCAGGATTTACCCACTGGATGGCAAGAACCTTTGACTCAACGCCTTCCATGGGACAATGTCTGGCTTTTATTGCCTACACTTCCACGCCGCTGCTGATTGGCGGGCTCTCCGGTTTACTGCCCTCGCTCTGGACAGCCATGGTGGTTGGTATGGTGATGATTGGCTGGTCTGCCTACTTGCTGTACACCGGCCTTCCGGTGTTTATGGACATTCCCTTTGAGCGGGGGGTAATCTTCGCCAGCTCCGTGCTCTGCGTGGCGCTGGTAGTGTTGGTTTCGGTCATGGCAGCCACAGTAACACTGTGGAATCTGGGAGCCGGGCCAGTTTACATTTAAAGCCTCCCAGGCAGCACAATCACTGAAATTGGTGGAAAGCAGATTCTGTTTTCCACCAATGAACTTAAAAAAGCACCACATATCGAAAACCCCGGCTAGAATTCCCCACGCTTCGCCTCTCCAGAAACAGAATACAGGCCGTCAAAGCGATGGGACTCCCAGATATCCACACCCGGATTCAGCAACTACTCAACATAGCATCCGCCCACTACGGTATGCCCTTTTCGCCTCCCCGCATCCTCGTAAACCTCTCGGGGGCCGACGCAGGTCAGGCCATTCCTGAAGACAACCTGCTTCGCTTCAACCAGGATTTCTGCCGCCACAACCCTCAGCATTTTATCCACCACATTGTGGGCCATGAAACAGCCCACCTAGTCGCCCAGACGGTTTATGGCCATACCATCGCTGCCCACGGTCAGGAGTGGCAAGGCGTGATGAAACGGGTTTTCCATCTGCCTCCTGCCACTACCCACAACTATGATCTGCGCTACAGCCCCCGTTACCGGTTTATCTACGGCTGTCGATGCCCCAAACGAGAAACCCCGCTTTCAGCGATTCGTCATAATCGCCAAAAGCGGGGCATCGTGTATTTTTGCGCAGATTGTGGAACGCGCTACAGCTATCTTTATGAAGCCCGCTCTCAGGCTCCTAAATAGCCGTTGAGTGCGGTTTTCACATCTTCAAACCCGGAAATGGCCTGAGAAAGCATCGGTTCGCAATCTGTGCCTAACCCTCCGGCGATGGCCTTCTGCTCCATATCCAGACAAAGTGCCTGCAGCCCCATAGCGCCGATATTGCCGCAGCTGGATTTAAAACTGTGGGCAGCCCGTTTGAAGCTCTCAACGTCGCCATCAACCAGAGAGTCTTTTAAAATAGCCAGCTGGTTCGGGGCATCTTCCAGATACAGGGTAACAAGCTCCTTTACTTCTTCTTCGCCCTCATCCCCCATCAATTCCTTAAATTCATCCAGAACAGAAAAATCCACCGGTTCCATGGTCAGCACTCCTTGTACGATCCTATACCTAAGGCCTCATTGAAAGAGTAGTGTCGATTCTGAAAGCTGCCTTACGCATCCTCGGGAGTGTGTCGGGAAAGCACCTCCAGGAAAGCTTCGCCGTAGTTATCCAGCTTGAACTGCCCCACACCGGACACTTGATGCATCTCATCCAGTGTCGAAGGTCGCTGAGCCATCATGCCCCGCAAGGTAGCATCGCTGAATACCTGGAACGGTGGAACCTCACGTTCCCGGGCCAGTTTGAGCCGCAGCGCCCGTAACTCTTCCCAGAGTTCAGCATTGTCACCATAGAGCTTCTGCTCAGGCCGTGCAGTATTGAGCTCCTGCACCTCATAGCGGTCACGGCGCAGTTCCAGACGCTCCTCTCCCCGTAACAACTTGCGGCTCTTTTCTGTCAGCAACAGACCACCGTGGGTTTCGGAGGTTACTGTGACGTAACCACGGGCCACCAGCTGACGGTAGACAGAGCGCCACAGTGGCTGACTCAGCTCCTTGCCAAGGCCAAAGGTAGATACAGATTCATGGCCCAGCGCCTTCACCCGCTTGTTGGATTTGCCCAGCAACACATCCACAAGGTGAGTCACCCCATAACGCTGGCCGGTGCGATACACATTAGAGAGCGCCTTGCGGGCCTCCTCCGTGGCATCCCAGGACGAGACGGGTTCCACACACAGATCACAATGACCGCACGTCTCTTCCCGCTCCTCGCCAAAGTAACTCAGCAGCTCCTGGCGACGGCAACCGGACATTTCGCAGAACCCCAGCATGGCTGTAAGACGCTGGCGCTCCAGGTGCTGCATGTTCTGATCCATATTGGACTGGGCCAGCATCTGCCCGAGGATGATGACATCCTGCAGGCCATACACCAGCCATGCAGTTGCAGGCAGGCCATCCCGCCCGGCGCGGCCGGTTTCCTGATAGTAAGCCTCAATACTGCGGGGCATATCCATGTGGGCCACAAAACGTACATCGGGTTTATCCACCCCCATGCCAAAGGCAATGGTGGCGACCATGACCATATTTTCTGTGGTCTGGAACCGTTGCTGGTTGTACTGGCGCACTTCAGCATCCAGCCCCGCATGATAGGGCAGTGCCTCAACACCGTGACGCTGGAGCCAGGCCGCCAGCTCATCCACCTTTTTGCGGGACAGGCAGTAGACAATGCCAGACTGCCCAGCATGATCCTTGAGAATAAAGTCCAGCAGCTGTTTCTTGGCGTTTCGCTTCTGGGCAAGGCGATAAAAAATATTGGGGCGATCGAAGCTGCTGACAAACCAGCGTGCCTGTCCCAGATTCAAACGTTCAGCTATTTCGGTACGGGTGCGCTGATCCGCCGTAGCCGTCAGGGCAATGCGGGGCACCTGTGGATAACGTTCATGAAGAATGGAGAGCTGTAGATATTCCGGACGGAAATCATGGCCCCACTGGGATACACAGTGGGCCTCATCGATGGCAAACAGGGAAATCTGTATATGTTCCAGCAATTCCAGAGTACGGTGTGTCATCAACCGTTCAGGAGAAACATAGAGCAGATCAATCTCCCCCCGCATCAGGCCATTGTGTACCTGCATCTGCTCTTCCCTATCCAGACCGGAATGGAGAGCGGCTGCACGAACGCCCAAAAGATTCATCGCCCCTACCTGATCCTGCATCAGCGCAATCAGGGGGGAAATGACAATAGCGGTTCCTGCACGCATCAGCGCAGGAATCTGATAACAGAGGCTTTTCCCTCCGCCGGTTGGCATAAGTACCAGCGCGTCGCCGCCCTGTGCAACATGGTCAATTATGCCTTCCTGCTGACCACGGAAAGTGGTGTAACCGAAAACATCAGCCAGAATATCCCGAGCCCGGTCTGACATAGCACCCCAGAAGTAAAATTGATGATCAGGAAAAACCGCAGTATACACGTCTGCGCTTCCAAATTTACTCAACACACGTCAGACTTGGTGAATCTTTTTTAAAACCCTTCAGGGGGAACCTCCCATGACAGACTCCGAACTGCTTCTCGACAGCCGACTATTCCAGGCTCTCGACAAAATGGCGGACAAAGATGAAGAAAGTCTTGATGCCATCATGGGTCACGGCTACCTGACTGCTCAGGTGATCAGCCCTGTACCTGCTTCACCTGAGCAGATCTGCGAAGTGATGTTCCCCGAACCTGAAGCCACCGGCCTCACCCAGGAGGAACTGACTCAGGATATCAGCGGCGTACTCTCTTTCATCGATAACCAGCTGAACGACGACAGCGCCGAGTTCATCATTCCTGTCTCCATTGAGGAAGACGAGGAACTGCTGGAATCCGAGCTGGCCGACTGGTGTGCCGGCTTCCTGGAAGCCCATATCGAGCAGGAAGATGCATGGCTGGGTCAGAACGAACAGGAGGTTGCAGAACTTCTGCTGCCAGTGGCCGCCCTCTCCGGCCTGTTTGCGGACGAACCTGATTTTGCAGAGCTCTCCAAAAACGATGACCTGCTGGAAGATATGGCGACTCAGTTACCAGAGGTCATGGTTGAGCTGTACCTGCTGATGCGTGCTGAAGGGTAATCAGCCCCCCTCTATAAAAACAGCCCGTGTTTTTCTGGAAAGCACGGGCTGTTTTTCACCCCGGTGCTATAACTGTTTGCGCCCATGGTGTTCAAAAGCACTGCCGAATGATGTGTCATTTCTGCGGCTCAAATCAGACCACTCAGCAGCATAAAAGCTAAAAACAACCGTAATAACGGCATAGTGACCCCTCCCAAATTGCTTTGAGCAATAAAGTGGCGACCAACTATTACAAACTTATGAAGAAGCCATCCTTTAATAAGAACGCAGTTTGTTAGACTTAAAACTGCTATTGGCGCTGTCAGCAAAGGAATGTGGTTATGGATTCTTCCGGTGGTATCAGAAAAAGCACCTCAATGCCGTCCCTCTCTCAAGTGCCCCAGGACACAGATGACACAAAGGGCGCCAAAGAGGGAAAAGGTGGGGTTAAACATCATGATCCCGAGGTCAGAGCCCGCATAAACTCCCTCGACCGTCCGCAGGTGCCCCCAAAATCAAAGCCTCTGCTCACCAGGGTTGCCAGGGAAGTCAATGAACAACCCTATCTTCGCAGGGAGCATCCTTTGGAACGGGTATTCGATGACGTGGAAGATCAGCTTGATACAGTCAATGCACGCATTGAAAACATGTTCGACATCATCGCCCAGTCAAAAGTGAAAGCCACCCGAAACGCCGCCAAACAAACACTTGTTCAGTTAACAGGCGTGAAACAACAAATTGAAGAGACTCTCCTTGGGATGCATTCTCTGACGCCAGCCAACAGAGGTGATCATGAGTTAAAACTGGTCAACGCGCCAATAGAGCATAGGGCCGCACTATCTCGGGCAATGGTCGCTATCACCAAACAACTGCCCCATATCTTCACACCAGAAGAGTCGAAGCCTGAGCTTCCTGAAACCCAACACACCTCCCAGCCCCAGCCTGAACAGACTTTAGCGGCCCCCCAGCCACCTGTTAGTACACCCGAACCACAGAGCACCTCATTTGAACGCATGCAGAGAAATGGCGCACGCCTGCAAGACACTCAACACACCCTGGCTAATCAGCTCGAAGATGTGGACAACAAGTTGAGAGAGCTGAATGGAGTCATTACCCATTCCAGAGTAAAAAAGAATGTACAGGTTGCCAAAAAAGTAAGGACAGCCCTTGAAAAGCTACAAAGCCAGCTGAAGAATACCTGGGCTAAAGCCAGTGAAATGAGCGCCTCAGCGTCTCCAAGCGATACAGTTAAACTATTTTCTCAACCAAGACATTTTCAGAAAAAGATCGACAAAGCCATGGAGCCTATAGTTTCCAGACTGGCTGATCATAATATTCCAGCCTTTAAAGTGGCCGCCTCCCATGTACAGCCTGGCAGCCTGGCATCCGTCGAGCAGTTGCAAGATCAGCTCACCGGGCTGAAAGAAGGTGTTCAACGACTGGCGGCTCAGCATGAACAGGCCACGGACAAGAAAAAAGCATTCAAGGCCGCAAGCACGTTCCTTAAAAGCAAATCGCTTGCAAAACTGGAAGAGCAGTTGAACCAGGCCAGTGCAAGAGCCAGTAAAGGTGAAGCTGTGGACTGGAAAGGATTAAACAAAGCTACCGAGCAATTAAACCAGCGACTCGCCAAGAGTAAGCTCTATAACAACCCAACCGCACTGCAATCTGCTCAGCTGGTTCCCCCTGAAAAATAAACACCCTTCCCCATGAAATCCTGCCGCCTCTGCCACCCGGAGGTGGTGACTTATACCCATCTTCGGGATATGTTAAAGGCAAGAAAAACAAGCGACAGATACCCCCATGTCAGAAAAATACGAACTGGTTTTTGCAGGGCAAACCACGACGGGTGCACCACTGGAAAAAGTGAAAGCCAACGCAGCCAAACTTTTTCAAGCAGGCCCCGCACAACTGGAGAAACTCTTTTCCGGCTCCCCTGTAGTATTGAAGAACAACCTCGATAAAACGACAGCAGAAAGTTATCAAACCAAACTCAAATCTGCCGGGCTGCTCTGCACACTGCGTGTTATGGGCAACAAGACTGCACCACAAAAGCCTGAACCACAAAAGGCAGCTCCCAAAGCCGAGCCCCAGGCCAAGGCGCAACAAAAACAGCCAGCCACAGAAGGCAGTTTGTCACTTGCGCCAACAGGTGCGGATGTCAATCCACACGATCCTGCTCCCATTCCTCCCATGCCGGACACCAGCCAGTTTTCTTTAAAGGAACAGAAAGGCTACCTGTTTGACCAGGACGACACACCACCACCGCCTGCGCCAGACACCAGCCATCTCACTATGGATTAATCCAGCAACACATGCCCAAAACAAAAAAGGCTCGAAGCCAAAAACTTCGAGCCTTTCTCATTCAAGGAATAAGCGAGATCAGTCAACCAACTCCCGACGCCCGGCAAAAGCATGCATCAAAGTGCCGCCGTCAATGTATTCCAGCTCACCGCCAAGGGGCACGCCGTGAGCAATACGCGACACCGTCACCCCACGCTCTCGCAGATCAGAGGCAATATAGTGAGCCGTAGCCTCACCCTCCACAGTCGGGTTGGTGGCAAGAATCACTTCCTTCACGCCATCGCTCTCAACCTGAACCAGAAGCTGATCAATCCCGATATCATCCGGCCCGATGCCATCAATGGGCGACAGGTGCCCCATAAGCACAAAATAGCGCCCCTGGAAACCGCCCGCCTGCTCAATAGCCAGAACATCTGCCGGGGTTTCCACCACACACAGCTGACCGGTATCCCGCTCAGGCCGTGTGCAGATATCGCAGACTTCTTTCTCCGTCAGAGTCCGGCAACGCTGGCAATGACCAACGCCATCCACGGCCTCTTGCAGAGCAACCGACAGTTTGCTCGCACCTTCCCTGTCACGCTCCAGCAAGTGCAGCACCATACGCTGTGCCGACTTGGGGCCAACACCAGGCAGGCACTGGAGAGATTCCATCAGTTGAACAATCAACGGGCTGAATGACATATTATCGAACCACTTCCCTGATTAACGTTGAGCAAATGCCTTAGAAAGGCATCTTAAAACCAGCTGGCAAACCCATGCCACCTGTCATTTCAGACATACGATCCTGCTGATTCTTTTCAACCTTACGTACAGCGTCGTTCACTGCAGCGGCGATCAGGTCTTCCAGAATCTCTTTCTCGTCTTCCATCAGGGAAGGGTCGATTTCGATGCGACGCACATCGTGACGACCCGTCATAGTGACCTTCACCAGGCCAGCACCGGCTTCGCCACTCACTTCTGCGTTAGCCAGTTCTTCCTGCATTTTTTGCATCTGCTCCTGCATCTGCTGGGCCTGTTTCATCAGGTTACCCATTCCACCTTTCAGCATAACAACCTCGTAGTGCTAGATGTCTTACGAGCCAACAGGCTCAATCGTTTGTTCAAGAACGCGACCGGAGAAGGCATTCACAATAGCCTGCACCCGATCGTCGGTAAGAAAACTCTGTCGTGCGGCGGCTAACCGCTCAAGGCGACGGCGCTCACGCCAAGCCGCTGGTGTTTCCGTGGCAATAGTGCCGGTTTCCACATCCAGAGCAATTTCTTCTCCGAAGTAGGTTTTCAGCGCCGCCTGTATGCGTTGACGATGATTATCGTTGTACAGGGTGTCGTGCTCGCCATCAAGACGCAGCAGCAATTTCCCCCCCCCGCAGCTAACCAGCTCACAGTGGGAAACAATGGCACCGGTTACACCGCCCATGCCCAGCTGCTGACTGAGAGGAATCCAGTCCTCTGTTTGCAGCTGCCCCAGGGGAATTTTGGGTGCATCATTCGCAGGTTCTGGCGCAGCCGCCACTTCAACAACGGTTTCTGCAACCGGCGTATCCATTACCGGTGCTGCTGCTGGTGCCGGCTCTGGAGCAGGAACTGACTCGGGCATCACATTCCGGACCGGTTCAGGCATTGGCTCACGTACCGGCTCTGCCACAGGCTGACTCTCGTAAGCATCCAGCGGTGGAGCCTCATCCCATGGAGGAGGAAGCATTTCGGAAGGCTGCTGAGGTGCAGGCGGCTCAGGTTCTGGCTGTGGTGCAGCCGGTTGCAGCACTGCAGGCTCTGGAGCAGGAGGCTGCGCCTCCGGCTGCCGGGGCTCGGGTTCTTCAGGCTCGCTGTGGGCTTCAGTACTGGATGTTGCCGGAGCTGACTGAGACTCTCTCCGTGCCCCATCGGCAGAACCACCACCGGGTAGCGCCTGCTGGGGAGCAGCAGGCACACCATCCGGGCGAAAAGCCAGCATACGCAGCAGCACCATTTCAAACCCGGCTCTTGGATCGGGCGCCAGGGGCAGGTCACGGCGGCCAATCATTCCGGTCTGGTAGTACAGTTGAACATCCTCAGCGGTCACTTTGCCCGCGAGATCGAGAATGCGTTCCCGGTCGCCCTGACTGTTATCCACAACATCCGGCACAGCCTGGGCCAATGCAATACGGTGGAGTGCAGAGAGCATATCACCCAGAACCGCTACATAATCCGGGCTATGTTCAGCCAGCTCACCTACAGCATCCAACACAGCGTCGGCCTGACCAGCCACCAGCGCATCCAGAACACGGTAAACCTGATCCTGATCGATGGTGCCCAGCATGGCGGTGACAGCCTGACTTGTGAGCTTATCACCACAGTAAGCAATGGCCTGATCTGTAAGACTCAAAGCATCACGCATACTGCCATCAGCTGCGCGGCCCAGTTGCCAGAGAGCCGGCACTTCATAGGCAACCTTTTCACTATCCAGAACATGCTGCAGGTGCTCAACTACCTTTTCCGGCTGCATATTCTTCAGGCTGAACTGCAGGCAGCGAGACAGAATAGTGATGGGCAGCTTGTGGGGATCGGTGGTCGCCAGCAGAAATTTGATATGGGGAGGCGGCTCTTCCAGCGTCTTCAAAAGAGCGTTAAAACTGTGGGTACTGAGCATGTGCACCTCATCGATGAGATACACCTTGAAACGGCCCCGTGTCGGTGCGTACTGCACATTGTCGAGCAGCTCTTTGGTGTCTTCCAGACGGGTACGGCTGGCAGCATCCACTTCGATCAGGTCAACAAAACGACCTTCATCAATTTCCTTACAGGCGGAACAGACACCGCAAGGGTTGGACGAAACCCCCTGCTCACAGTTCAGACATTTGGCCAGAATACGGGCGATACTGGTTTTACCCACACCGCGGGTACCCGTGAAGAGATAGGCATGGTGTAGCCGGTCGTTGTCGAGGGCATTCACCAGCGCCTGCAGAACATGAGCCTGGCCCACAAGTTCCTTAAAGGTACGGGACCGCCATTTGCGCGCAAGCACCTGATAACTCATGGATTATTTGCCACCATTCAGTTAACTGCTCGAAAAGAGATAAAGGATAAAAGAATATATGCTAACCGAGTTGCTGTATGGATGCACGACACGATGAGCTATTGAAAACAACTGTAAAGGAGGGCTGTGGGGGATATAGAGAAATAAAGCGGGGAACGCTGAGAAAAATTGGAGGCGTCCCCTGCCAGCCAACACCCCGGCACATGTGCGCACTGCTACCGTTGCTCCCTTCCGGGCCTGGCGGAGTTCACAGCTGCTCATTGCGGGGGGACCGACAAGGTCCGCCATCGCGAATATCAAAACCTGCGAAGAAGCACGTCTCGAATGCGGATGTATTCTCCATAAACACGGCCTTATTGCAAGAGGGAAAAGCCATTTTCCTCGCATCTTCCCTCACAACCTGACTTACTGAATACCATAAATCTTTTTCAGGTTGGCAACGTATTCGTCATCCAGACACATGGTTTTACCCGGCGCATCGGAAATTTTCGCCACCGGCTGCCCGTTACAGGCCACCAGCTTCAACACCATGTTCAGCGGGCGGCCACCTGCATCATTGGTCAACCAGGTACCGATACCAAAGCTCACAGGAATACGCCCTGTAAAGTGGCGGTTAATCTCCAGTGCCCTGGTAAAGTTCAAACCATCACTGAATACCAGCATCTGGGAAGCAGGGTCAATACCCAGCTGCTCAAAATGCTTGAGCGCTCGTTCACCCCAATCAATCGGGTCGCCAGAGTCATGGCGCAGGCCGGAGTAACAAAGAGCCAGTTCCCTGTCAAAATCTTTGAGGAACGCCGTCATATTCAGAGTATCGGTAAGAGCAACACCCAGCTTGCCCTGATACTCCTGATACCACACTTCCAGCGCCTTACGCTGGCTTTGGCCAAGGTCATCCACCAGCGCCTGATGGGCCTGTAACCATTCGTGACCCATAGTGCCCACAGGCTTAAGGCCCAGCTCCCTGGCCAAGAGAATATTACTGGTGCCATCGAGGTGTGCAGACTCTCTCTTCACAAGAGTTTCCAGCAACTCTTTTTGCCAACCGAAACTAAACCGCCGACGAGTACCAAACTCTACAAAATGGAATTGTTCATCGGACTCCAGCTCACCATCCAGCCAATCCAACTTGGCATTCAGGTTCGCCCTTGCCTGAGGAAGGCTGGCACCAGACTGCAGACGACGACCGTATAACTCACTGACAATCGCGAGAATATAAATCTCAAAGAGGGTGACCGCCCCCCAAAGACCGCGAACATCAATCTGCAAACCATCACGTGTTGTCTGCACAGTCACAGCTTCAGGGTCAAGGCGCTGCTCACAGAGCCAATCCAGATAATCCGCTTTGAACACACCGCTGGCCAACAGCCAGTCATATTCATCCTGAGTCAGGCGCAGGTCAGCCAGATGCTGCACTTGCTCCTGCACCTCATTCACCAGAGAGCTCAGGTCGATAGGCGTACGACAGTGGAAGCGTGCATCCACAACAGCTGTCGGGTAATGGTGAAAAATCCCCTGCTGCATGGTCAGCTTGTAGTAGTCAGTATCCAGCAGAGAGGTAATAATGGAGTCAGATGGCATACAATAAAAACGTCTCAATTCACCAGCAGCATACTGGCATTTTCAACAACATCCACACCGGCAGCTTCAAGCTCTTGCAGCGCTGCCTTTGAAGACTCTGAAGCAAGACCACGAGTTGCTGCCATATTGACCACAACACGAAATCCTGCCTTCACCAATTGAAGGGCGGTCACCTTAACGCAGTAATCCAGAGCCAGACCGCCAACTATAACAGTATCAATCTCGCGATCACGCAAATATTCAATCACACCGGTGCTGAGCTGATCGGAAAGGTCGTGGAAACAGGCACCATAGGGGTGCATATCCGGTTCAACACCTTTCCACACGAAGTAATCGTAATCCTTCACCGCCGGCAGGCCATCAATCAGCTCGAAACCCAGAGTGCCCGGCACACCATGACGGGGCCAGCGAACATCCACATTATCCCCTTCCACGGGAGTCAGCATAGGTGCGTGCTCTGTCGCCTCCCAGACCGCATCAACCGGGTGGGAATCCTTACTGCCCAAGCGGACAGAGGCCTTCTCAGCCTGCACGTTCAGCTCATCCACAATATCAAGTGCACCGGGAACAGGCAGCTCGTTGGGGCATAATTCGGTAAAGCATTTCTGGGCATCCACATCGAATGCCGCAATTTTTGTTCTGGGTCCCAGATTCAACATGACAGGTCAGAGTCTACATAGTGAACGTAATTCACTAACATAGTGAAAGTGATTCCATAAGGTGTCAAGATATGTTGATCTGTGGTTTATTAGGTCTGTTGAGGCTGGATACGACTGAGCTATGAGAGAAAACCTCCCCAATACCACACTACCCCTGTCGACTGCTCTCATCTCTGTCGATATTGTTGCCCTGCGCCTCAGCAATGGTCGCCTGCAGGTTCTTACTACTCCAGCACGCCACCCCAAAGCCCAGCATGACCGCGCCCTGCCCGCTGGCCGCATCGACCCCGATAAGGATGAACAACTGGAACATACGGCCTGCCGTCAGCTTAAGCTGCTCACACTGGCAGAGCCATCCTGGCTGGAGCAGGTAGAAACCATTGGCAATAGCATGAGGGATAGCCGGGGCTGGTCGTTAACGGTCGTTTACTTCGCACTGCTAAGAAATGAACCAGCGCTGGACAGCCCTGATGCGCAATGGCTGGATGTCGGAACCTGCTGCAAACTGCAGCTGCCTGACCTAGCTTACGATCACCAAAGTTTACTGCAATCCGCCATCGAGCGACTCTGCAATAAAATTCAGTACACAACACTGCCCCTGTATCTGCTGCCAGACACCTTTACGCTGTCAGATATCAAAGAGGTGTTTCAGGGGACTCTCGGCAAGGCACCACCTATGCGCTCTATTCGCAATCGCTTTGCCGACGAGACTGTAGTAACAGACACCGGCGAGAAGCGCTACGGCAGCAATCGCCCTGCCACACTTTACAGGCTTAAAGGTGATAACAGGCACCGACTGTTTAATCGCCTGTACGAATCAACCCAATAAATCCTGTAAGGCACCATCAATATCAGGAAAGGCAAAGCGAAAGCCGGATGCCTCCAAAGCCCCTGGCACAGGGTGCTGTCCCTCAAGGAGCAAAACCGCACTTTCTCCCAGAAGTGCCTTGAGGGCAAATGCAGGCATAGGCATAACCGCCGGGCGATGAAGGGCTTTTCCCAGCGCCCTGGCAAATGCCAGATTGGAATTCGAAGTGCCAGAAGCAAAGTTGAAAGCTCCACTCACTTCATTGTGCAGCAGGTGTATAATACCGCTCACCATATCCTGAATATGAATCCATGGCATCACCTGACGACCTTCCCCAATCGGTCCACCCAAGCCCATCCGGAACGGTGGCAGCATACGCGCCAGAGCACCGTGTTTGCCATGCAGCACAATACCCGTCCGAATCAGGCACAGACGACTCTTTTCATTTATTGCACGAGCAGCCTGCTCCCAGTCATGGCAGAGCTGCGCTGCAAAGTCCCGACCGGCAGGCTCATCTTCAGTGAGGGGCTTATCACCCCTCTCAATGCCGTAATACCCCACGGCTGAACCACTGAGAAAGACTTCGGGAGGAGAGGGGAAGCTGTTAAGCCATTTCACCAGATCATGGGTCAGCCCAATGCGACTTTTCCGCAAAACCTCTTTGCGCTTTGGCGTCCAGCGGCGATCCATAATGCCCTCTCCGGCGAGGTTAATGCAGACTGCAGGGCCTTCCTCCAGCCCCCATTCATCAAATCTGCCAATCGCCCGCACCTCCGAACCCAGAATACTCGCCACTGCCTGCGCACTCTGCCGACTTAGCACAACAACCTGCCAACCGTCGGCCAGCAGCTCAGGCACCAGGAATCGACCAACAAACCCTGTACCGCCTGTCAGCAACAGAGTTCTACCTTTTCCCTCATTCGCCATACAGCCCCTGCCTATATTCCAAACCCATCACAATAAAACCCGTATAGTTAAGTACCCGGACCATTGCTTTCGCATA
>NZ_SMME01000562.1 GCF_009711465.1 Parendozoicomonas verongulae
CCATGGTTCTCCATTGTGCGAGATATTTTTGACGCGTTTGATGGAAGGCTTGATTTGGATGGCTTAAGGTATTTGGATATTTTAGTTGCAAATAAAGTGCTGTCCGCAGACCAAATATTGGAATATAAATCATGGGGTGACATCGCGAATTTAATGTTGCGATTAAATATGAATATTGTTTATGGAAAAAGAGAAGCAATTCTGGCTCCTCTTGCCGAATGTAACCCCACGCTCTATCAAAAACTTATGGGTAAAATGGTAGAGTACGGGTATGCGCAGCCCCTATAAGTTCGCTATCTGAGGCAGGCTGACACCCGGTTGTTCAGCCTGCCCGGTTTACCTATCTCGATGTATTCTCAATCAATCGCTCTTTATCGAGTTGCCATTGTGCTTATTACTTGAAGCCAGCATTACAGGTGAGGCGCAATGAAGTCTGGCGCAATACCGGCATCAGCAATGGCCTGATTGACATCCGTACCCTTGTAGATACCACACTCCAGCAACAGGGTTTTAAAACCCATGGCATTGCCACCCAGAATATCCGTGTAGAGTGTGTCGCCGACCATCAGAACACGGGATGGATCAGTCACGCCATGGCGTTCCGCTACGGTCTGGAAAATAGCTTTGCCGGGCTTGCCAAACAGCAGAGGCGTGGCTTTTTGGCCTGTTGCTTCCACAAGCTGATCCATAAAGTAGCCAGGTGTCGCATTAATGTGAATATTTCCATCAATGTAATAAGGCGCGCCCATATCCGGGTTGCCCACAGCCATGGTGAACTGACGACCTTTGGCCGAGGCTTCCAGATTGTCCTGCATTTCCTGAGTCCAGCCCGTGCCTACCATAAACAGGATGCTGTCTACGTGATCGGGGATAACACCATTGCAGGCATTCAGGCTGGTTGTGCCTTCCAGTAACTTATCCGTTGGGTGGGGTTGTGGCGCTATCACACCCCAGCGAGAGGGGTCTTCAAGGGTTGGCAGCCAGCTTTCGGTAACGTCCAGGCTGGTAACAACCTCTTCATTCGCGAAATCAAAACCACGGGCTGCATACTTTTCGGCTGCAACATATTGGTTGGTCATAGTGTCGTTGGATACAACACTGAATGTCTTACCACGCTCACGCATCATGGCAATAGCGTCCACAGCCCCATTAATAGCTTTCATTCCACGGCACAATACGCCGTAGGAATCGAGCATAATCAGGTCAAACTGGTCCAGAATCTCCTCGATGCCAGAAATTCTTTGTGGAGCGACTTCCGGGTTGCTCACTGGTGGATACCACCCCATGCGGCGGGAATAAGACTGGTTCAGTATCGAAAGATTAATTTCAATCATCGGGAGCTCACATCTTGAGAAGCTGGTTCGGAGAACGAATCTGCCATTATATCAGTTCCGCGAACTCCATTTTTGCGAGATGTGCCTAGGGTCTGTTGAGGTTTTATGATCGAGC
>NZ_SMME01000031.1 GCF_009711465.1 Parendozoicomonas verongulae
AAGGATAGGAATGGTCTTCAGGCTGAACTTGGTTGTCACCAGTCTCTTCATAGCGATCGGGCTGTCTTCATATGGTGCCTTTGCAGTAAAAGTCAAAAGTCAACCAATCCGCTCTATTCAATCACAACCACTTGATGTTATTTCTACAGGCGACATTACTTTACAAACTACAGACAGCACAGATATTCATCCCCATAAAACAACATCCTGCG
>NZ_SMME01000684.1:0-379 GCF_009711465.1 Parendozoicomonas verongulae
CCGCCAGAGCAGCAAAGACGCTCAGTGCAGAGGGAGGCGGAATACCACCTGCCTCTGCGGCGCCAGTTTCGATTCGGTTAACCTGCTGAAATCCCACCGCCAGAGCAGCAACGACGCTCGGTGCAAGGGGAGGCGGAACATGACCTGTCCCTGCGGCCTCGTCTTCGATACGGTCAGCCTGTTTAACTCCCATCGCCAGAGCAGCCGAGACGCCCAGTGCAGGGGGAAGCAGAACACCACCTGTTCCTGCGGCGCCACCTTCGATACGGTAAACCTGCTTAAATCCCACCGCCGGGGTGGCAGTGACATCCGGTGCAAGAGGCAGCCGATCAAAAAGAAAGGAGACGGAATTTAAAAAGAATCGCTATCTTACTTATTG
>NZ_SMME01000684.1:523-1149 GCF_009711465.1 Parendozoicomonas verongulae
CCTCAACAGGCCGTATCCGCACGTCATCATCCGCTGTTCAGCCTTTGGACGACACATTTTGTGTATCGGGTCCGGAAAATAGCCTGGTCTGCCAAGGAGTTGGGAGTCCGTCTAGAATCAGGCTGTCACGCCAGGACAAGGAAATCCTTGAGCTGATAGCTGAGGGCTCTGCCTGTACCGCAACTTCCAGAAAAGTTCATTCCCCATCAGCGACAGGGGACGTGGTAATAGCAGGTGAATTTGTTGATGGGTTTCAGCTGCCTTTTAACTCTGAGATCAACGCCTGGGAAATTTACTGCCGGAAAGTTGTTAAACAAGAGGTTGAAGACGTTTATGAAGCAGCACCAACAGTTCCAGGTGCTTTGGACTGCGATAGCCCTGTACCGGAAGTGGAAGTATTGAATCAAGGTGAAAAGGGGGCAATATATCGAGAACAGCGCAATATCACCTGCCCCTGCGGCGCCACCTTCGATTCGCTCAACCTGCTTAAATCCCATCGACGGATCAGTAGTGGCGCCCAGTGTAAGGGGAAGCAGAACACCACCTGCTCTTGTGGTGCCACTTTAGGTTCGGTCAGTCTCCTTCACTCTCACCGTCAGAGCAGCCGAGACACTCGGTGCAAGGGG
>NZ_SMME01000684.1:1363-1966 GCF_009711465.1 Parendozoicomonas verongulae
CACGACCTGTCCATGCGGTGTCAGCTTCGATTCGGTCAATCTGCTTAACTCTCATCGCCAGATCAGTCGGGACGCCCGGTGCAAGGGGAGGTGGAACACCACCTGCCCCTGCGGCGCAACCTTCAATTCATTCAGCCTGCTTAATGCTCACCGCCGGAACAGCAGCGATGTTCGGTGCAAGGGAAAGCAGAACACCACCTGCCTATGTGGCGCCAGCTTCGATACGGTCAACCAACTTAACTCTCACCGCCGAGGCAGCAGCGACGCACGTTGCAAGGGACAGTGGAACACCACCTGCCCCTGTGGCATCACCTTCGATACGGTCAGTCTGCTTAGCTCTCACCGCCAGGGCAGCAAAAACGTTCAGTGCAAGGGAAAGCAGAACACCACCTGCTCCTGCGGCATCACCTTCGATTCGGTCAACCAGCTTAGATCCCACCGCCGGGTTAGCAGCGACGCCCAGTGCAAGAGGAAGCGGTTCGAAAGGAAAGGGATTTAAAAAGAACGGCTATGGCTTCAACAGTTCAAACTAGGGAGGATGTTGATATTGAGTAATCTCTCCCTTGGAACCGCCCGTATCCGCACATCATCACCCGTCGTTCA
>NZ_SMME01000684.1:1976-3259 GCF_009711465.1 Parendozoicomonas verongulae
TGAAAACAGCCATGTCTGTCAAGGGGTTGAGAGTCCAGCCAGAATCAGGCTGCCATGCCAGGGGAAGGAAACTCTTGAACTGATAGCTGAGAGTTCTATCTGCTCCGAAACTCCCAGTAAAGTTCATTCTGTTGATAGGCTTTCGTTGCCTTTTAATTCTGGTTTCAAAGCCGGGGAAATTTACTGTCGAAAAGTTGGCAAACAAGAGGCTGAAGAGGTTTATAAAACTTCATCAACCGTCCCAGGTGACTTGAACTGCGATAGCCCCTCACCGGAAGTAGAAATATTGAGCCAGGATGAGAAGGAAGCAGTATGCCGAGGAAAACGGAACACCACCTGTCCCTGCGGCCTCATCTTCGATACGGTCAACCAGTTGAAATTCCACCGCCGGGTTAGCAGTGACGTCCGGTGCAAGAGACAGCAGACTAAAAAGAACGGAGGCGGGATTTAAAAAGAATCGCTATCTTACTGACTGACTAGCCTTTCGTGCCTGAGTTAAATCGGAGGTTATGTTCGTTGAAAAGGCTAGCGAATGCCTCATATCTTTGGCTTATCCTAGCCATTACTCCCGCTATTGCTGTTGATGCGAGTACAGACAAACAGGTGAGTAACTGCACACTTGTTTTGCCAACAGGTGAAGGTGAGACAGATATCATCTCAACAGGCCGTATCCGCACGTCATCGCCCACCGTTCAGCCTTTGGACGACACATACTGTGTATCAGGTCCAGAAAATAGTCTGGTCTGCCAAGGGAGTAAGAGCCCATCCAGAATCAGGCTGCCATGCCAGGACAAGCCCCTTGAGCTGATAGCTGAGGGCTCTACCTGCTCCGCAACTCCTGGCAGAACTCATTCCCCGTCAACGACAGATGACGTGATAATAAGCGGTGAATTTGTTGATGGGCTTTCACTGCCTTTTAATTCTGATATCCACGCCTGGGAAATTCACTGCCGGAAAAGTTGTCAAACAAGAAGTTGAAGAGGTTTATGAAACTGTATCAATAGTGCCAGGGGATTTAGGCTACGATAGCTCTATACCGGAAGTGGAAATATTGAGCCAACGTGAAAAGGGGGCCGTATGTAAAAGAAAGCGGAACACCACCTGCTTCTGCGGCACCACCTTCGCTTCGGTCACCCGGCTTAACTCTCACCGCCAGTGCAGCCGAGAGCCCCAGTGCAAAGGACAGTGGAACACCACCTGCGCCTGCGGCGTCACCTTTGCTTCAGTCAGCCTGCTTAACTCTCATTGCCAAGGCAGCAGTGACGCCCGGTGCAAGGGGAGGC
>NZ_SMME01000684.1:3528-4015 GCF_009711465.1 Parendozoicomonas verongulae
CGATCTTCGACACGGGCAGCCTGCTCAGCTCTCACCGCCTGGGTAGCCGCGCTGCCCGGTGCAGGGGGAAGCGGAATACCACCTGCACCTGTGGCGTCACCTTCGATTCAGTCAACCTGCTTAAATCCCACCGTCGAGGCAGCCGCGACCCCAAATGCAAGGGAAATTGGAACACCACCTGCCTCTGCGGCATCACCTTCGACTCGTTCAATCAGTTTAAATCCCACCGTCGCTTAAGCCGCGACGCCCGGTGCAAGGGGAAGCGGCTCAAATAGAACCGGATCCATAATTTTATCGTGTTTGAAAATTGCCCCGGCCTTACTCATCGACTAGCCTTTCGTGGCCCGGGTTAAATCGGAGGTTATGCTCGTTGCAAAGGCTGGCAAATACCTCATGGCTTTGGTTTATCCTGACCGTTGCTCCCGCTGTTGTTGAAGGGAATACAGACAAACAGGTCAGTAGCTGCACGCTTGTTTTGCCATCAGGT
>NZ_SMME01000618.1:0-1501 GCF_009711465.1 Parendozoicomonas verongulae
GCGCAGCCGGGTATAGATGTCCAGGGCTGCTCTCAGGTTATCGGAGCCCCCCATGACCTGAAGCAGTCGGCCCAGAGCCAGTTCGATCTCCCTGTCATTACTGGGGATATTCGGCTGCCACCCGGCCGCCTGGGTGCGCAGCCGGGTAAAGATGTCCAAGGCTGCTCTCAGGTTTTCCGTACCCCCCATGACCTGAAGCAATCTGCCCAGAGCCAGTTCGATCTCCCTGTCACTGCAAGGGGTATTCACCTGTCCCCCGGCTGACTGAGTGCGCAGCCGGGTAAAAATGTTCTGGGCTGTTCTCAGGTTTTCCGTGCCCCCCATGAGCTGGTGATGTCTGCCCAGTGCCAGCCCATTGGTTTTTTCATCATTGGAAGAGGTTGAGCATTTCTCATAAAGGTGCTTAAAGAGTGGTAAGGCTTCCATTAAATGGCCTCTCGCCTGTAAAGCTCTGCCTTTTGCCATCATCACGCCTTTATCTTTTTGCAAACTCTTGGAAAGAGAATCGACGTACCCAATACATTCATCAAAATTCTCAAGAAGAAATAAGCACCTGGCTTTTAATTGCACAACACGAGTATATTGCTGCAAGTTTCCCTCATATTTTTTTAATAGCGTCTCGGCTTTATCCAGTGCACTTTGGGGGTTGGTTTTCAGAAGCCGGAAACCAATATTTATATCGTTACATGGCTGTATATGAGGGCGAACCGGGTAGTGCTGAGGATAACGCTGTGAAAGCTGGCGGTGCTCAGGACCACTATTACTTTTCAGGTCAGGGGAACCTTGTGTTCCAGAAGTATGAAACTCAGGTCTATTTGGATAGTTTTGTCCGTGATGTAAAGGCGCCTGCCAGTAATGGCTGCCTTTCCCATAGTTTGGCGGTAAGTCCATACTCTGAATAAACCTTTAATAACGTAAGGGGATTAGAAGATATCACTCTGTTTATACAGAGTTTCTCCCGTCATAAGAGCCAATAACTTTCGTTCCTTTTGCCTCCATTGATCATCTTTTTTCAATTCTTGTCGATGGGGTTCAAGGTCGCTGGCCAGACCAAAGAGTAATTCCGATGTACGTCTGAACTCTTGCTCCTTTTCCTCTTCGATACCTAACTCTTGCAGCCTGAGTTTCGGCCAGAATGATAAAAGGCGGAAACAATGACCCAGCTGACTGAGACAGGATGCATTTGTGCCTCCACAACCCTCCAGCGCAAGAGCAGCCCAATTGAACGCTTTCCCCAAAAGAATGGAATGTTTGGGCAAAATTTTCTCAGCGTTCATTAATTCCTGGAAGTAACGGAGACTCAAACATAAACAGGTTTCGAACCCTGAAAGCAACGGCCTTCCGAGTTGCAGCTCATCAAATTTTTCCCACTCTTCCGTATCAATGAAAATAGATGCAAGACCCAGTTCAATCTCCTTGTCATCACTGCGAATGTTTACCCGCCCCCCGGTCGCCCGGGTGCGCAACCGGTTAAAGATGTCCAGTGCTGCTTTCAGGTTGT
>NZ_SMME01000618.1:1511-1609 GCF_009711465.1 Parendozoicomonas verongulae
GGCTGCTCGGGTGCGCAACTGGGTAAAGATATCCTGGGCTGCTTTCAGGTTGACCGTACCCCCCATAATCTGGAGCAACCGGCCCAGAGCCAGTTCGA
>NZ_SMME01000618.1:1619-1958 GCF_009711465.1 Parendozoicomonas verongulae
ACTCAGGGCCGTTTGCATGTTATCCATGCCCCCCATAATCTGAAAATGTCTACCTAGTGTTAACTCAACATCTTTGTCCTCACAGGGAGTGTTTACCTGCCCTCTGGCCGCCCGGGTGCGCAGCTGGGTATAGATGTCCAGAGCCTTTTTCAGGTTATCCGCTCCCCCCATGACCTGAAACAGTCTGCCCAGAGCCAGTTCGACTTCCTTGTCATCACAAGGGGTGTTCACCTGCCCACCGGCCATCCGGGTACGCAGCCGGGTATAGATGTCCAGGGCCTTTCTCAAGTTATCCATGCCCCCCATAACCTGAAGATGTCTTCCCAGTGTTAACTCGAT
>NZ_SMME01000618.1:1968-2089 GCF_009711465.1 Parendozoicomonas verongulae
CATTTGCAAGTTCGCCGCGCCCCCCATGAGACAGAGATGTCGACCCAGCGTTAGCTCGATATCCTTATCATTGCAGGGGATGCTCGCCTGGCCTCCGGCCGCCTGGGTACGCAGCCGGGTA
>NZ_SMME01000559.1:0-258 GCF_009711465.1 Parendozoicomonas verongulae
GGAGCAAGAGTTTAAACGTACATCGGAATTTCTCTTTGGTCTGGCCATCGACCTTGAACCTCACCGGGAAGAACTGAAGAAAGATGAACTCTGGAGGCAAAAGGAACGACAGTTATTGAATACTATGATTGCTGAAACTCCGGCGTAAATAGCTAGACAGGGCAGCCATTATCCGGGACGGCCCTGTTTGTGATACTGACTCATTTTGAACCTTTGTTCTCTCACCGTCATCCATAAGTACCCGGACCATTGCTTTCG
>NZ_SMME01000559.1:582-1425 GCF_009711465.1 Parendozoicomonas verongulae
CAAAATATTGTTTTAGCGAACAGCCCCCGACACAACGGCTATAAAGGCTTATTCAGAGTATGGACTTACCCCCACCAAACTATGGGAAAGGCGGTTATTACTGGCAGGCGCCTCCTCCTGACATACAAAGCGATTCAAGTAGACATACGCCTTATACCTCCAGTACACATGATTCTCGATATCCAGAATGTACAGGTCACTCTGAGCACCGCCAACTTTTACAGCGGAATTCCCAGAACTATCCGGGTTACCCTCGTGTACAGGTATATCAGGACATAAATGATGCCTTCAATCTTCTGAAAGCCAACCCCCAAAGGGCATTAAATGAGGCCGAGGTACTGTTAAAAAAATACGCAGGAGACTCACACCAATATGCTCGTGTTGTGCAATTAAAAGCCAGATGTTTGTTTCATCTTGACAATTTTGATGGATGTATTGAATACATCAATTCTCTTTCAGCGGGTTTGCAAAACAACAAAGGGGTGATGATGGCAAAAGGCAGAGCTTTACAAGCGAGAGGCCATTTAACGGAAGCTTTATCACTCTTCCAGTATCTTTATACCCAATACTCAACCTATCTCAATGATGAAAAAAACAATGGGCTGGCACTGGGCCGTCTACTCCAGATCATGGGAGGCCCGGGTAATGTAAAAGCGGCCCTGGACATCTATACCCGGCTGCGCACCCGGACAGCCGGGGGGCAAATGGACACCCCCTGTAAGGACAAGGATATCGAATTAACACTGGGCAGACATCTTCAGATCATGGGCGGCCCGGACAATATGAAAGCAGCTAAGGACATCTTTACCCGGTTGCGCACCCAGGCAGCCGGGGGGCAGCCGA
>NZ_SMME01000711.1 GCF_009711465.1 Parendozoicomonas verongulae
ACTGCACGGATGCTGCGGCAGCTTATACACGCAGTTTCGCCATACAGGGGATGCCTGATGACTCATGAATTCAAAACCCGTCTGAATGAAAACGACCAGCATCTTGTGGATGAATACAACAACACAGGTGTCAACAGAGAAGAGCGCAAACCGTTCCGCCCTTGGAAAATGATGATGTGGCTAGCCATTTGCATAGTAGGCTTAGGAGTAGCAGCACGGATTATTGGCACGGTTTACTTGCCATACTGAATACACACACCAACAAGCGAAGCATCCATAACAACAATCACAATGACCTGGCTACTTGTGCCTCGTGACAACATAAACAGAGCTGAGAAAAACAAAGCCAATGAATACGCAACAGGAATTGCATCGCATTGTGATTGTGGGTGGTGGGGCCGGCGGGCTGGAGCTGGCCACCCGCCTTGGGCGCACTCTGGGCAAAAAGAAAAAAGCAGAAGTCGTGCTGGTTGATGCCCGCATGACCCATATCTGGAAACCACTCCTCCATGAAGTGGCAGCCGGATCACTGAATTCCTACAGCGATGAGCTGAATTATCTGGCACAAGCGAACTGGAACCACTTTCGTTTCCAGCCGGGTACCATGTCTGACCTGAACCGGGAACAGAAAACGATTACCCTCGCTCCGGCTTCTGACAACACTGGTACGGAACTTCTCCCTGAACGCACTCTGAGTTACGACTCTCTGGTTATCGCCGTAGGCAGCAACACCAACGACTTCAGCACACCCGGCGCCAGGGAACACTGCCTGTTTCTGGACAGCCGGGAACAGGCAGAACGCATTCACCACCACCTGATTAGCCGCTCTATTCGCCACATGTCCGAGGACGAAAAACCCGAGCCCACTCGCATAGTTGTTATTGGCGCCGGTGCCACCGGTGTCGAGCTCACAGCAGAACTGCACCATGCTGCAAAACTAATGGTGCGCTATGGTCTTGAACAGAACCCCACTGACATGCAGCTCACCCTGGTAGAAGGCAGCAACCGGGTACTACCCGCCCTCCCAGAGCGCATTAGCAATGGAGTACAAGCCCAGCTGGACACACTGGGCATCCATACCCGAACCGGAACACCGGTAAGCCAAATCACCGCAGATGGCATTATCACCCGCAGCGGAAAAACCATTCCCTCCGATCTCACAATCTGGGCAGCAGGCATCAAGGGGCCAGCATTTTTGAAAGATCTGGATGGGCTTGAAAGTAACAAGATCAATCAGCTCATCGTGAAACCCACACTGCAAACCACCCAGGACGACAATATTTACTCTCTGGGGGATTGCGCAAGCTGCACACTTACCGGGAAGGCTGGTGATTTCACCGTGCCACCACGGGCACAAAGCGCCCACCAGCAAGCGTCCTTACTGGCAAAGAACCTGTCCAGAAAGCTTGATGGTAAAGAGCTTCTGAATTTTCAGTATCGGGATCACGGCTCACTTATCTCACTGAGCAGCCATTCTGCCGTAGGCAACCTGATGGGAAATTTAACGGGAGATGTGATGCTGGAAGGGCAGATAGCAAGGCTGTTCTACATCTCCCTTTACCGCCTGCACCAGCTGACCCTTTATGGCTTCTGGCGAACGGGCATGCTGATAGCGAAGGATTTACTGGAGCGCAGCACGACACCAAAACTCAAGCTCCACTGATTTTTTAAGCACACTTTTTAACAAGCACGAAAAAGCCCGCTTCAATGAAGCGGGCTTTTGATAATATGGTGGGTCGTGTAGGATTCGAACCTACGACCAATTGGTTAAAAGCCAACTGCTCTACCAACTGAGCTAACGACCCACAACAATCAGCTACACAAGCTAATTGCTTTAAAAGTGGCTCCCCGTTCACAACTCACTGCAAACCAGAGCGGCGCTAATAGTACCCATAGCCTATGACCTTGTAAACCCCCCAAAACGTCGTTCTAAATCAGTATCTTCCACGACATAGAGCTCCCTTAAACTGTCACCCAAACCCGTGAAATCATGGCACCATGAAAAAAGTGCCTGTCGAGCCAGCGGGCTCTGTAACTTTCCGCTGTGCTGATTGTTCTCATACGTTTGATGCTGCTCCCGGTCGTACTGATCCGGCGCCTGAGCGTGCTCATCCTTTCCGGTATTTTGCGGACTGCCCGCTTTGTGGGGAGGAATCGCCGCAGGTGCACTGGCAGGTGGGTTTGTTTAATGCTCATCTGAAGGCCACGGGGCCAAAAACTCAGGCAGGCAAAGCGGCTTCGGCTGCGAACCTTGCCGGGCACCCTACTCCGGAAGAATCCCAGATTACTCGCTACAACGCCATGAAGCATGGTGCGTCTGCGAAAACAGCCATGTACTTCCCGGCTCGCCCTGATAAATACCCTCACTGCAAAACCTGCGATATTGACCGGGATTACTGCGCCCAGCAGATTGCCTGCCTGAAGCGTTCCGATCTGATGCTCCGTTGTCTGGTGATCCGGGCATGCTTCAGGATCTTCACGCCATTAACCAGGCTAACTTTATGGCCATCCTGCAGGATATGATGCAGGCGATTGTTGCCGATGGCGTTTCCCTGCGTAATCCGGTTTATGACTTTGATAAAGACGGTGACTTCCATATTGGCCGTTATCTGGATGATGAGTCCGGAACTTTCAAAACCATTGAAGAGATCAAAGCCCATCCACTGCTTAAACCTCTGATGGATATGATCAGCCGCAACAACCTCTCCCTAGCAGACCTGAACATGACACCAAAAATTCAGGTGGATCACGGTATCCAGCAGGGTCAGCTGAATCAGGAAGAGGAAGAGAAGCAGTCCGCCCTGGAATACCGCGGCCAGATGCAGAAACAAGTGTCCGATCTGCGTTCCATGATTGGCCGTTCCCAGCTGCGGGCCAGCAAGGATCCGGTACTGATCAAACACCTCCAGGAAGACGGAGATTAAGAGCCACCCAAGGATATCGAAGCCGAGGTCGTGGATGACTCAACACCTTAGTGCTGCCCAGCGGCTGGAACTGTGCCAGGTATCCGAGCGGGAGATTCAACGCTACGCCGGTGATCACGCCATGTGGCACAAGCATGTGCATAACGTCGAGCTGGACGCCATGCGGGTGCTGAAAATGATCGAGATGGACGAACAGGACAACACCATCGACTTCTCCTGTCGTCGTACCGGAAAAACCGCGGTAAAGGAAATGTGGATTCAGGAGTACATGGCCACCCACTCCGATCAGGAGCTGGGAGTGGTCGCGCCCAGGGAAGCCCAGAGCATCACCAACCTCACCTATCACACCGATGCCATCCGCCGCTCCGCCATTCTGGAGAACTTCCTCCTCTATAAAGGAGGGCGTAAACAGATGGCCGATGCCTCCTACCAGTTCAGCAACCGCAGCAAGGCGGGAGCGTTCGGTATCATGGCGCAGGTGGATGACGAACCCAGCGCCGATCCGGTGATGGCAGATATGCAGTTGCTCTGCCGTCAGCTGGTCAATATCAAATCCGTACCCACCAAAGGGGCCTACGCCAGTTACAAGATGGTGAAACGGCAGGTGGGGGATGACCTGTTCGACGCCTTTATGGCCATGGTCTGGGCTTTCGTCACCCGGGGTGAGTGCCATGTGCAAACCATTATTGCCAGCCGCAAGCAGACACGGGCGCAGCTGCTGGGACAAAGCCCTTTCGGAACTCTGGGGAACCTTTGATGAAACTCTTCGGTATTGAAATAGGCGGCGCTCGCCGTCAACAGCTGCGGGAGATGAATGCCGCGCACAAAGAGGCACTGGCCATTAATGGGGAAATGGATCGCCAGCGCCTCATGAAAGGCCGGGTGGCGACGCCGGAAAACAGCATCCGCCACATGTACCACAAAATGCATGTGGACCCTGATCTGCGCCAGTCCATTCTCCATATCCGTCACATGGATAAAGTGGATGGCCGTGTCAAGCAGATCCACAAGCGCATGGCCCGTGATGTCACCAAAGGCGGGCTGATGCTGAAATGGAAAGGCACCCGTGATCAGAAGATCATTAAATTGTGGGAAGAGTTCTTCCAGCGCCTGCAGCTGAACAACCGCAACAAACTGCTGTCCGATGCACGGGGCGCGGCCATGGAAGGGAATCTGCCTATCCAGTGGGTTGTGAATGACAACCGCCATATAACCGGTGGCGTCCGCATGCCTTCGGAAACCATTGTTCCCCGCATCGATGAGAACGGCCGTTTTAAGAACATGGCAGAAGCCTACAAGCAGGTGGACCCGTTCACCTGGAAAGAACTGGCCCGCTTCTCCCGCTGGCAGCTGACCATGGTCAGGCTGGAGCCGGATAACTTCGACGACATGGGCTGTATGGGTCGCCCCTATCTGGATGCCTCCCGCTCCATCTGGCAAAAACTGGCCATGACCGAAGAGGATCTGGTGATCCGTCGCCGCACCCGTGCGCCTCAAAAACTGTCCCACGTACTGGAGGGGGCAACGGATGAGCAGCTGCAGGCCTACGAAGAGAAAACCCGCAACGAATCCGGCGAAATCCAGACCGACTTCTTTATGAACAAGAAAGGCACCGTCACTGCCATCCAGGGCGATGCCAATATGGATCAGATAGCCGATGTCGCCTACCTGCTGGATACCTTCTTCTCCGGCAGTCCTGCACCCAAAGGTCTGTTCGGTTACGTGGAAGACCTGAGTCGTGATGTGCTGGAAGACCTGAAGGCTGACTACTTCCAGGAGATAGATGGCCTGCAGGATATGATCAGCTCCGCCTACCAGGAAGGCTTCGAGCTGGAACTGCTACTGCAGGGTATCAACCCCAATGCCTACCAGTTCGCCATTGAATTTGCCGAGCGCAACACCGAAACCCGCAACCAGCGTGCCGACCGTGCCCTGAAGCTGCAGGCACTGGGCGTGCCCCAAGAGCTGGTATTTGAAGAAGCGGGCATGGATGTCTCCCGGGTGAAAGCCAAGCTGGAAGAAGAAGGCAACGGCCACGATCCCTACCCCGTGCAGGATGAAGAGAGCAACAACCGCAACCGCCGACCACGGGTGAGCGTGACTCCCAATAACGCCCCCAAGGGGGAAAGTGCCACCAGTATCTCCTCAGGAGGCGGTAACTGATGCCTACGCCTTCCCATATAAAAGCTGCCATTAAACGGGCCAGCGCTAAAGCACGCAAGAACGGCAATAAACTGGATGCCGAAGCCCTGAAGGAACTGCAGGCGGTCTACAAACAGGCCTCAGAAGAAATCCGCCTGCGCATCACCCTGATGGCCGGTGCCGATGGCACAGTGCGGCTGGATAACCTACGGGAGTTACGCCGTCAGGTGGATGCGGTAATTGACGAACTGGGCTGGAAGGAAGAGATGCTGGTCACCGGTTACAAGGAACGTGCCGCAGCCACGGCTGTCGGCGCTCTGGCCTATGCTCTGCCCACCGCAAAGCTGGACGATCTGGCCGGTGAAGCTGTACGGGCTGCCCGCCGGTTTCAGGCTGATGATGGGCTGCAACTGTCGGACAGACTGTGGCGGGTGAATAACCATGCCCGGGAAGTAGTTGGCCGTGCGGTGGAGTCCGCCATTATTCAGGGCAACAGCGCCAGTCAGGCTGCGGAAGACTTTATCCGCCGTGGCGTGCCGGTACCCGATGAACTGCCGAACAAAATCAAAATAGCCGATAGTTCCGCCATTGGCCGGGCAACCACCAAAGAGCTGATGACCGGTGAAGGTGCGCCCTATCACAATGCCCGCCGTCTGTTTCGCACCGAGATTAACCGGGCACACGGTATGGCTTATCAGCAATCGGTGTTTGAACTGGATGATACTGTGGGCACCCGCTTCCTGCTGTCACCGGCACACCCTGAGCCAGATATCTGCGATATGCACGCCAAGGTGAACCGCTACGGACTGGGCAAAGGGGTTTACCCTCCCGGAAAATCGCCCTGGCCTGCTCACCCTAACACCCTGAGTTATGAGGAAGTGGTGTTTGAAGATGAGGTATCGGCTGAAGACAAAACCGGAAAGGAAGACCGCATCCACTGGCTGAACCAGCAAACACCCACCGTTCAGTACCAGGTACTGGGCGCCCAGAAAAAACAGCAGGCTCTGGCTATGGGCCATCTGACAGAAAACGAGATCAACACACCATGGAAGGTGCTGAAGAAGAAATACGCACGCAAGGGGATTGAGCTATGAATGCCGCACTGAATGTTAAGCCAGCCGCACCGGTGAAAGATGAGGTGATCTGCCCGAAGTGTGATCACCGGATCTGGGATGGAGAAGTGATTCGTTCCCGGTGTGTGAAACTGCGGGATGGGGTGGCGCTTTGTCGGTGTAAGGCGTGGGTGAAGGTGCCTGCATGCAGGGCAAAGTAACCATATCTGATAACAGCTCTGTTAAATTTATTAACTGAAGGATGTTGACACCAGTCAACACCATTCTCTATTATTCATCCCAAGCACCCGTGGCGACGCATAGTTGAATCCTTAGAAGCTATGCCAGACCCTCGGGTTTTTTTATGCCTAAAAATCAACAAGTTACCTATGGATACCCGATGTGTGACTTTCAGGCCGAAATT
>NZ_SMME01000755.1:0-8691 GCF_009711465.1 Parendozoicomonas verongulae
GGCGCTTATCCAGAGTGGTGCAAACAAAAGTGCGCAAGATAAACTTGGTAGAACACCACTCCATACAGCAGCCAGATATGGTAATTCTGAGATTGAATTAGCACTTATCCAGGTCGGAAAGTACATTGATATAGATATTCGGGATAATAGTGGTTGTACACCGCTTCATACAGCTGCCAGATACGGAAGTGTTGAAATCGTTTTGGCTTTGATAAAGCATCAAGCACACTTGGATGCTAAAAATAATTTTGGAGAGACACCGCTTCATGAAGCCGCTGAAAATGGGAACAAGGATAGCGCCTTGGTACTCATTATTTATGGAGCGAATAAAGAAGCAAGAGATCTGGCGGATGAAACGCCGCTGCATGCTGCTGCCAAAAATGGAAAAATCAGCACAGTTCTTAAGCTTGTTGAGTATGGGGCTGACAAAGACACGACAGGCTTGATGAGAAATACACCTCTACATTTAGCAGCAAGCAGAGGACATACTGAAACTGTTTTGGCACTCACTGGAGCGGGGGCAAACCATCAATTAAAAAACCGGCAAGATGAAACACCTTTTCATCGGGCGGTAAAAGAGGGGAAGAAGGAGTCAGCCTTAGCCTTATGTCAAACAGGAGCACAAACTGAAATTCCTGACTCAGCCTTATCTGGCAGAGTCAATCAATGGCTTCGTGAAGAAGGAATTCTATCATCTGCAGTCGTTCAGCCAGAATCAAGTTCGGAAATATTGCTTGAATCCAGCGGTACTTAAGTACCCGGACCATTACTTTCACATAGTCTGGCGGTGTCTTTTTCCGCTCTTGCGGCGTCACAACTCTGGTCACGTTGCGGGCTACGCTCCCGACGTTGTTCCTTGAAGAGCGAAAAAATTCACTCGCCACCATTATGCGAAAGCAATGGTCCGGGTACTTAACGGGGCGAAGCAGAGCAATAACATGAACGTTTATTGATAAGGAAGAAGCCTCTGCACAGTCAGTTCACTGCGCAGAGGCTGCTTTGAGCAAGTTGTTTATTAACTTACCTGATCAAGAACATACTGCACCAGCAGAGGCACAGGACGACCAGTTGCGCCTTTATCGCCACCACTCTTGGAGGCCGTACCAGCTACATCAAGATGCGCCCAGGGGAATTCCTTGGCGAAGCGGGACAGGAAGCAACCGGCAGTGATAGTACCGGCAGGGCGGCCACCGATGTTAGCGATGTCAGCAAAGTTGCTGTCCAGCTGCTTCTGGTAGCTGTCGTCCAGCGGCAGGCGCCACGCTTTGTCACCCGCAACGTTACCGGCGCTGAACAGAGAGTCTGCCAGTTCGTCGTTGTTACTCAGCAGGGCGCTGATGGTGTGACCCAGTGCGAAGATGCAGGCACCGGTCAGAGTGGCGATGTCTACCACAGCCTTTGGCTTGAAGCGCTCGGCGTAGGTCAGTGCGTCACACAGAACCAGACGGCCTTCTGCGTCGGTGTTCAGAATTTCGATGGTCTGACCAGACATAGACGTCACGATATCACCAGGCTTGCTGGCGTTACCGGCAGGCATGTTCTCTGCAGCGGCAACCATACCGATCACGTTGATGGGCAGTTCCAGCTCGATGATGGTCTTCATAGTGCCGAATACAGACGCTGCACCGCACATGTCGAACTTCATTTCGTCCATGGCTGCACCAGGCTTCAGGCTGATACCGCCGGTGTCAAAGGTAATACCTTTACCCAGCAGGACGATAGGCTGATCGCCTTTTTGGCCGCCCTTGTAATCCATGATGATCAGCTGGCCTTCCTCGGAAGAGCCTTTGGATACAGACATGAAAGAGTGCATGCCCAGCTTGGTCATCTCATCTTCGCCCAGTGCCTTAACAGACAGCTTGGCAACACCTTTAGCCAGCTTCTTGGCTTCTTCGGTCAGATCCTTGGGCGTACATGCGTTGCCTGGACGGTTACCCAGATCACGGGCAAGTGCCATACCGTTAGCGGTCGCAACACCTTGAGCAGCCGCTACCTTGTTTTCTTCCAGAGCTTTACGACCAGCTTGCAGCAGGGTTACGGCTTCCAGCTTGGCAGCGTCTTTGTCAGCTTTTTTGCTCTTGAACTCATTAAAGGTGTAACCGGCGCTTACAATTTCACGGCTCAAGATGTTCAGCAGCCAGGTGCTGTCGCGGTCTTCCAGCTCCAGATCGTCAAATGCAATAACGGCCTCCTGTACGCGGGCACCAATCAGGGCTCGGGCAACACCGGCACAGATTTTTTCTGCAGCGGCTGCCTTCAGCTCTTCACCGGTTGCAACCAGCAGTACACGCTCTGCCTTGATGCCGGTTACGGTTGGAACCATCAGTGTCTGACCAGCAGACTGCTTCAGGTCACCACGTGCAACCAGAGCACTCAGCAGGCCACCGGTTTCTTGATCAACACTGCTGAAAGCAGGAAGCTCACCCTTGGCATCAGTAAACAGAACCAGGCACTGAGTCTGTTGCTTGGCTGCGCCACCGCTCTTAACTGTAATTTCCATTTTATCTCCCGTTCAGAGGTAAAAACCGGTGCGTTATCCTTGTGTTTGTTGGATAATTCCCGGTCTTATTCAGCATGCAGGCGGTTTTTGACCACACTGCAAAGACTGCCTGTCGATGTTCTCGACGGGTAGCCTGAAACTCGCATTGGTTTAACAGTGTGTACGGTGAAGCTCAGGCAGTATTTCGAGGGGGTTTCGAAGCACAGTTTCGAGACTTTTCTGTAACGACTGTATACTCACCGAGTTTACGACAGGTTTGTACGGATTTTCAGCCTTTTCTATCAGTCTTTCGGTATTTTTTTACTGTTTATGTACGGTGAGTACAGAAAAACAATGAAGGTGAGGCTTATGTGTAGACGGGATTTACAATTTTGATCGTTCTTCGATATTTATCCAGAGAGTTGATTCAGGGGTGGCTGGCAATCAGTGGCATTTTGCTTCTGATCATTGTTAGCGGCCGCTTTATCAGATATCTGCAACAGGCAGCAACGGGCGAACTGAAACCTGAATTTCTGTTCGCCATAATGGGGTACCGCCTGCCAGGTTTTCTGGAAATTATTCTCCCCCTCGGATTATTCCTTTCTATTTTGCTGGCCTACGGGCGTATGTATGTGGACAGCGAAATGGTGGTGCTGGAAGCCTGTGGCATGAGTCGAAACCGTCTTTTGGGGTACACCCTGATTCCTGGTTTCTTCATTATGCTGGTAGTGGCTTACACCAGTTTTGTATTGAGCCCATGGGGAGCTGGCAAAGTGGAGCGCATCCTGAACACTCAGGATGCCATGACCGAGTTTGATACGCTGACGCCGGGTCGCTTTCAGTCCATAGACCACGGCGGACGTGTGACGTATACGGAAAGTCTGACGCCTGATAAGTCCCGTATGGAAAATGTGTTCATCGCCCAGAAAAACCAAACCAAGAGCCATGATCAGCGTGGTAAGCTGACAATTCTGCTGGCAGACAGTGGCCAGATTCATATGGATGAAGACAGCGGTAAGCGCTATCTGCTATTAAACGACGGCTATCGTTATGACGTCGTGGCCGGTCAACCAGAGGGGCGTTTAACCCATTATGAAACCTATGGTGTACAAATGCAGGACAACGACGTGCGTCCGGTCACCAAGGAAAATACTCTGCCAACGTTGGATATTATTGGTAAAACCCAGCCTCGCCTGCAGGCAGAACTGCAATGGCGTATTTCGTTGCCACTGTTGATTCCCATCGTAATTCTTATGGCCTTGCCGCTGGCACGGGTGAATCCTCGCCAGGGTCGGTTTATGAAACTGTTGCCCGGTGTATTACTTTACCTGTTCTATCTGGCGCTGTTGATTGCAGGCCGTGGGGCGATTGAGGATGGCAAGATTCCAGCGAGTATCGGTCTCTGGGGTGTTCATGCTCTGTTCGGTACCATTGCACTGCTGATGTTTTTTGGCCCTCAGCTCTGGATGAAGATCAAAGCTGGCCAGACAGCAGGTAGGGTTGAGAGGGCGCAGGGATGAAAAAACTGGATCGACATATCGGCATGACCGTTCTTACGGCGATGCTGGTGGTGATGATCGTTATTAGCTTTCTCGACACGCTGTTTGGCTTTATGGCACAACTGGACGCTATACGTGCTAACTATCAGCTGCCGGAAGTGATGCGCTATATGCTGCTGACCACTCCCAAGCGTATCTATGAGGTGATTCCTGTAGCGGCTTTGATTGGGTGTCTTTCCGGTTTGGGATCTCTGGCGAACCACAGTGAGCTGGTGGTGATGCGGGCGGCAGGTGTGTCACTGGTGCGTATTGGCTGGTCGGTGATGAAACCTGCCATTGTGCTGATGCTGATAGGGCTGATTCTGAGTGAATATATATCACCGGTGACCGATCAGATGGCAGAAACCGGTCGTAAAATCGCCCGTTCTGCGGATGGGCACTACTCCGATGAAGGCTTATGGCATCGTGAAGGGAATGAGTATCTTTACTTCAACGCCGTGGAGCCGAATGGCGTTCTGTATGGGATTAATATTTTCCGGTTTGATGATCATAAACTGCAGGAAAGTATTTATGCAGAACGCGCCCTTAGCCAGGGGGATCATTGGATACTGGAAGGCGTAGAAGCCAGTCAGTTTCACGATGATAAAGTAGAGTCCCGAGTGGCGGCTACAGAGACCTGGCAGACCAGCTTAACCACGACGCTGTTGAAAGTAGTTGTTATGAAGCCCGAGAACCTTTCGATTTCCGGTTTGTACACCTACATAAACTACCTGCAGAAGCAGGGGTTAGACAGCGGCGAGTACAAGCTGGCGATGTATAAGAAAGCGCTGCAGCCTGCTGCTATCTTCGCACTGGTTCTGATTGGAATGTCGTTTGTGTTTGGCCCGCTGCGTGCGGTATCCATGGGATTGCGACTGTTTAGTGGTGTGATTACCGGTGTAACCTTTATGATTATCCAGAATCTCATGGGGCCAGCCAGCCTTGTGTTTGGGTTCTCTCCATTTGTGGCGGTTCTTGTGCCCATTCTGGTTTGCTTCGCAGTGGGGGCTGTTTTGTTGAAAAGAGCTGGTTGATTCCGTTTTCTGACATCACCCTATGCCCGTCATGGACGGGCATTTTGTAGAGAGGCCGTGTTCAACCATAAAACTAGTCACCTTTTTTCGGGATCAGAACAACTTCTGATTCTGAATAGCGGTCGTACCAGGTTCTCTTCTTTTTATCGATGACTATCCAGAAAACCCCAAGCCCTGCCAGTCCCAGAGCTGGAATAGCCACTATAAACCGCAGCAGGCTTTGAATAAGCGTGAGGTTACGGCCGGTTTTAGTACTTCTTACCCGTAGCCGCCAGGCTTGCATACCAAGGGTCTGACCATTCTTTCCCCAGAAGTGGGCAAAAAAGAAAAACATAACAAACAACAAAATGGTACTGAGAAGGGGGTTAAAGCCAGTAGGGGCAGACTCCAGCCCCAGTAGCCAGTTGTGAACAATGGCGTGATAAAGGCCTGAGATCACCATTACCATCGCCAGAACCAGCATAGTGTCGTAAAACATGGCAGCAAGTCTTCGCCATAGAGGGGCTGGTTGTAGATCAATGCTTTTTTGAGACATTTGTTTTTCTACGTATAAGTACTTGATGGCAGTTTACGGATTCACTCCCCCTGCGCAAGAGCATAACGTTGCTCCAATGCTGAAGATGTCAGGCAGAGCAGATAATGGGATTGTTCTCTGGGCGTGCTATAAACGTAAGTCGTGCAAAGAATCGGGGTGGTTGCATGCCTAGGCGGCCCCCTCACCGGTTGGCTAAAGAGTTATTGGCAGGCTATGGTGAAGGCGGGCTGGCGGGTGATTTTGATGGATAACCGGGGTGTGAGGCAGTCGTCATCTATGAAGGGGTTTCCCTTGCTATCTCTTGGCGGAGAATATACCCGTACCTCAGAAAGTTCACATCATCAAGAAGCTGATCAGGAACCTGTAAACGGGTAGACTGGCCGTATGCATATTTTAATAAATACAAGGTATCGGAGTTGAGTAGTATGAAAAAGTGGGAATGTGTCGTATGTGGTTTTGTTTATGACGAAGCCGAGGGCTGGCCGGAAGATGGTATTGCTCCAGGCACGCCCTGGGATGACGTACCTGATGACTGGTTGTGCCCGGACTGCGGCACTGGTAAAGACGATTTCGAGATGGTTCAGATAGGCTAACCAGCCTATCCCTTGCCTGACTCTTCTCGCCTGACTGACTCTAAACGCCGTGTAGAGACTCTTTTACACGGCTGGCCTCCTTTTGTGGCTTTATCTTTGTTGACTTTTTAGTTCTTTTTCTCAGAATAGACTGATTAGTCGGTTTGCTGTTTTTAACAAACTATAAAGTAATGAAATGCGATATCACTATGAGCAAGCGAGAACAGATTCTGACCGCAGCCCTTAAGCTGTTTATGGAAAACGGTTTCGAAAAAACACCGACCTCTGCTATTTCGAAAGTGGCAGAGGTAGCGACTGGTACTCTGTTTCATCATTTTAAGACTAAGGAAGACCTGATCAGCACACTCTACTTCGAGATCAAAATGGAAGTACGTGATCACTTGTTTTCAGACTTTGACGAAACGGCTGACCTGAAGGTTAACTTGCAGGGGACGGCAGTGTCCATGGTGGATTGGTCACTTGAGAATCCCGACAAGTTTCAGTTTCTGGCACAGTTCGGGGAGTCCAGCCTGATTCCTTCCAATACCCGCGAGCGAGTAGAAGCAGCCTTTGAGAGCTTGAATATTTTGTTGCAAAAGGGCGCCGCTAATAACACGTTCCATGACGTTCCTGAAGAGCTTATGTTGCGGCTGATGTCTGCTCATTTGTTTGCAGGTGTCGGATATCTGCTGGAAAACCCTGAGAGCTGGCAGAACGCAACGCTGCGGAGCGCTTTTCTGGAATCTTTCTGGAATATCATCGCAAAAGTGGACCACAAAGAATAAGCAGACTTTGTTTTAGAGGTATGGAATGAAAACAACGATAGTGACTGTGGTGGCGCTGGCAGTGGGGGTTTTTATGATTGGGGGAATGAGGTCTGCCAGATATTCGGAGGAGGACGTTGAACGTTTTCAGGCGTCTCCCCAGTTCTCTGAAACCGACAAAAAATTCCGTAATAAAGCTGAAATCCATAAACAGGGGGTTGGCCAGATCTGGGACACTCTGAAGGAATATGTGCTTAATAAAGACAAAGATGCTTTTCCTGCCGAGGGGATAAGGACGCAGATGCTGGCTATCGACGATTTTTCTGAAGGGGGGCAGGGTGATATCCTGTTTTCGCGGCTTGGGCACTCGACACTATTGATTCGTCTGGGAGGTCGCAACTGGCTGACCGATCCGGTATTCAGTAAGCGTGCTTCTCCCGTACAATGGGCTGGTCCGAAACGGTTCCATGAAGTACCGGTGGACATAGACCAGCTGCCAGACATTGATGGCGTAATTATCTCCCACAATCATTACGATCACTTGGATTACGGCTCGATTCAGCAGTTAAAAGACCGCGTGCCACACTTTCTTGTGCCGCTGGGTATTGCCCGCACATTACAGAGCTGGGGCGTAGCCAAAGAAAAGATCATTGAGTTGGACTGGTGGCAGAAAACTCGGGTCGGTGATGTCGAGTTCATTGCCACCCCTGCCCAGCATTTTTCTGGGAGAGGACTGTTTGATTCCGATAAAACGCTGTGGAACTCCTGGGTGATTAGGAATCCGGAGCATTCTATTTATTTCAGTGGTGATACGGGATACTTCCCCGGGTTCAAGAAGATCGGCGAACGGTACGGCCCCTTTGATTATGCCTTTATGGAATGTGGCGCGTACAACAAACTGTGGGCGGATATTCATATGATGCCGGAAGAGACCCTGCAGGCTTTTAAGGACGTAAAAGGGAAAGTGCTGGTTCCTATTCATAACGGTACATTTGATCTGGCTATGCACGCCTGGTTTGACCCTATGAAAAGAATTACAGCGTTAGCAAAGAAAGAGAATATTCAGACACTGTTGCCTGTTATTGGTGAAACCGTTCGCCATTCTCAACTCTCCAATACCAAAGAAACAAACTGGTGGAAGGCCAGCGCAAGCAGCACTCTGTAAGTACCCAAACACAACTCTGGTCACGTAGCAGGCTACGCCTGCGGCGTTGTTCCTTGAAGAGCGAAAAATCCACTCGCCATCATTATGCGAAAGCAATGGTTTGGCTACTTATTGTCTGTACTTAGGGTTCTGTGATACTGCCAGTATCCAGCTCCAGTCCATTGACGAATTCCTGAGCGATAGTTGTCAAATCGTCATCATCAAGAACCAGAGCATTATGGGATCGGAAAGCTGTTCTGAGGTAATGCCCGTAGATGTCCCATTGAGAATAACTTGTTACCTTTATAAGCGCGTTCAGCTCAGCCGTTGATTGAGGAACATGGTGCCCTATTTGAGGAATGTGGTGTCTTATTTGAGGTATCGAAAGTCCGTCATGAGCATCAAGCCAACAGACAGTTATCCCCCCTCCGTTCACATGAGCTGTCTGATACACATAATCTGCAAAAACGTCTTTGATAAGCTCAGAATATTTATGGGAAATAACGAATAACCGTTTACGCAATGCCTCTTCATCAGGGCCATGTTGGCAATAATCCTTACTGAGTTCATTAGCCTTCTTCATCAAACTTGTATGCTCCCACAGAGGGGCCCCAGACAGAATGAC
>NZ_SMME01000755.1:9035-10003 GCF_009711465.1 Parendozoicomonas verongulae
TCTGGCCTCCAGCATGGGGGAATGCCCACTGTATATTGGCAGGGCTAAAGGTGAAACGGCGCCTAATATTATCCTGATATAGATGTCTGTGTCTCTTTTCTTACCATAAAAATGGGTATACCAGTTTTTCAAGAGGCGTTGTACCGATGCTTTGAGTTCATTGATAGCGTCCAGCCTTTTTAACAGGACATGAAGTGTCCCTGCCTCAGTATGAGGACAATGTTCTGGTTCTAGCCAATTTTGTTGAATAGCGACCTGGGCAATGGCTATAACCTGAGGTGAATGGACACCCAGAGAGTCACAGGCCCGAGTGAGTATACTGACTATGGAATATTGCCAGTTGTCGTGCCTGGCTGAGCCGGTCTGGACCATTTTTTCGTGTAAGCCCTGAAGCTCTTGTAACACAATATCAACAGATTGATCCGAACGAACCAAATTATCTACCGCCAAAGCGAGTGGACTAGTGAAACCGACCCAGTCGCCTAACAGAGAGCACTTTTGAATATTCTCTTTAGCCCCACTTTTTAGTAACTCACTCCCCAGGACAAAGGCGTTACTGTCCGACTTCTGCTCCCAGAGTTTTTTGACAATATCGTCGACGTCTGAAGCGGATGTTGCACTTGTCTGTAACGCCGTACCACTTTGTACCGACTGGATGATTTTTTCCGAACTGATTCCAAGAGCCTTTCCCAGTGCATCTATCTTTTCAAAATTCATGTCACTGAATAACTGAGACATCCACTGGCCGCCAGTCAGCGCCTGTCCGGTCACAACAGACTGAAAGTCGGGGGCATGCATCGATAATTTTCCCGGTGCACCACCCAAGTCCTGAGCTCGCCATGTGTTCCCGTTATCCAGTGAGTACTCAGGAAAACCATGAATTCCACTGGAAACATATCTTGCCGAAATATTGAAATAGCGGCACAGAGCAATAAATGCCTGGGTACGGTGACGGCAGGCCCCCTGCC
>NZ_SMME01000511.1 GCF_009711465.1 Parendozoicomonas verongulae
TGTTGGATCAGCACCAGCTCCGAGCAACATGTCAACGATATCAGGATAGCCCTCTTGACACGCTATAAACAAAGCTGTGGAACCGGTGCATCTTGTATGATTCACACTCACACCTTGGGTGCTCACAATCGTTTTCACCACCTTGTCATGGCCATTTTGAGCGGCCACATACAATGGCGTGACCCCTTTAGATGTTTGATTAATGTCTGCATCGGCAGCTATTAAACGCTGAACCACTTCAACACGGCCTTCTGCTGCCGCCATGAACAGGCCATGAACAGGTTCACAATATGCTTCACAGGCAAACTGTTTGTTAATATCAAAACCCTCCAGCTCTAAAAAATACTGCACCGCCTCCGTATTACCTTCACGGCACGCAGCCAGAAAATCGTGTTCACCCCGTTCATTCTTCAGCTCCACACTCAGGTCTGCTTTGCATTCACCCTTAGCCAATACGTTTGCACAAAACCCCAAAGTGAAGAGGAAAAAACTGACGTAAAGGAATCGCTGTTTCTCATAAATTCTCAACACAACTCACTCCGCAAATCGCCATGAAAAAAGGGATAGAAGGTATGGCAATCAGCAAAGATGAAATCAAGTTATTCGAGTCCCAGCGTCTGACAGACGAAGGGGACGGTGGGCAGGTGAACGAATTTGACTGGTCACCAGTGGCACAGGAGCAGGAGCGCAGCCTGACCGGTAGCCGTAGCTTCACCGTGATATTCGACCGGGCCGATGGGTCACCCATTGAGGCCCAGCAGCTTTTTCCACTCTCTGCCCCTACGGATGGGGATATCTACACAGTGGTCATGCGTCTTCTGACGGTCTCATAGGATCATTAAAGTTCTTTCTCTGAAGTACGCCGTAAGCGGAGCCTGGACATTCCTGTACTTACACTGGTTTCAATATCATGTGGTTCTCCAGTGTTTTTTTCTCTCCATAGTTTTTGGGAGGTCTGACGGTGTTTCCTATGTTTATTTTCTGCCTCCATGAGAGATGTAATGATTCTGCCGTACTTTAATCTTTTAGGGTCAGAATGTGGAAGTTCATCTCTTTTGTCTTGTGCAATTTCCAGTGGGGTTTTCATGCAATATATCCAGAAATGCCACTTTATTGTTGGATCAGCACCAGCT
>NZ_SMME01000830.1:0-644 GCF_009711465.1 Parendozoicomonas verongulae
TCCGGGCAATGTCGTGCAGATGGATGTTGACGCTGTGCCTCTGAAACTGGCGTTTGGCCGTATTCAGTTTAACAACCATACGGATACCAATGCCCGTATTTCTAGTGGTCTGACTTCGGTGACTATTGATGAGTACGGCCTGTTCCAGCTAGAGACTCCTGCCAGTGCCTCGTCACTGCGTGTTGAAATGGACAACGGCTGGACCTGTCAGATTAAACTTCCTGCTGATGAAGGTGGAAACATTATCAGACTGGGTACGGTGCAGCTGTCTGAAGACAATTGCCAGATCCCAGTTGATGATGGACTGGCTGTGGGCAGGAACGAAACAAAGTAACGTGAAGAGTTTTGGGTGTCTATCGTGCTGAAACAGTGGTTTCTGTGTTGTGTTCTGATTTTGCCAGCACTGCCCGTTTGGGCAGTGAAACTTGAACTTGAAGCAGGGGGCCATATACCAAGGATAATTACCCTAGGAACCTGGTACGGACAGAGCAGCCCTGAAAATAGTTATAATGCCTGTATTATTGCGAGTGACAATGGTGTCCCAACTCACTACGATTTATCCGTGATGGATATACGTGGAGAAAACCTTGCTCTCAGGACGGGGGACAAGGTTGTGCCTGTTACTTTTACTATTAAGGGAACAG
>NZ_SMME01000830.1:654-1834 GCF_009711465.1 Parendozoicomonas verongulae
CTGGATAAAGCATTGAAGAGAAGTAGTGACTCTATTGAGATTCAGGGGAATCCTCAGTTCAAGCGTTGCGCAGACTATGGCTTTTCTATAACGATAAGTGTTAAGAGGAGCGATATTGTTCGTCATGGTTCGGTGGGGCAGTACAACGGTCACTTTCAGTTGATGGTTAACAATAAATCGCTACTACCTGCATTACCTCCATTCTATGTACAACTCAATATCAAAAATCTGTTTCAGGTGACCCAACTAAAAGATATTGCTATGACTAAAAACAATATCAGCGGTGGGTGGCTGCAAGGAGATATGGACTTCTGTGTTTATGCCCTGTTTGGGGGGAGGTATAAAATGTCTTTTGATTCCCAGCTTAGACCAGGACGCAGGTTTGAATTACATAATAGTGTCGGGGGGGCTATTCCCTATCGGGTTAATATCCGGCATAAAAATCTGAGAAGATGGACGCCCCTGTTACAGAGGGGAGAGTCGGAGCCTGGAACATTAGTGGCTAGTAACAAGCGAAACTGTGGAGGCTCCCCAAACGTCAGAATTAGAATTGATGCTCTCGAGAAAGACATGCCAAGTGTTCTTACCGGGCTCTACAGAGATGTGCAGGTCGTGACCGTCGGGCCAGAATAATCCATCAGCTATACCTGACTCTGGAGCTGGGTTCAGGCTGATAAGCCGCACTGTGCGACGACTACCGGGGCTACAATGGCTTTGCCAGGTGTAGCCAGTAGCTGCATTTTGTCCGGGTCGGTGATGCGTGCCCGCTCTTCGTTTGGAGTTCCGGGATTTTCGACTCTGACTATCTCGGTTTTCAGGTGCAGGTTTTCCTTATCCGGGTTGGTTTCAGGAATATCCGGATTCTTCGATGGACTCAATGGGGGCGGAGAATTATTCAGGAGCTATAAGTACGGTCGATAGGGAAACCTTCCCTGTAGAGGTTGTTTTCATGGGCGTACGTTGCTGGCAATCAGCGCTCGTTGGGTGTTTTGGGGGGATTGGTCTCGGGACAAAACCAGGATGTCAGCCACCTTGAGGTTGGCGATATGATCATCCGGATACTGAGTGACCCTGGTGAGGTTCCCCTGAGATGCTGCGAATGCAGTGTCTGACCAAAATGTCAGTAATGAGGCTGGCAAAGCTAATAATGTGAAGAAATTATGCACGGGACCAACCTGAA
>NZ_SMME01000830.1:1844-31419 GCF_009711465.1 Parendozoicomonas verongulae
AGTCTTCCCCGTAGAGGTTGTTTCCATGGGCGTACTTTGAACCTGGCACCCAGCGCTGGTTGAGTGTTTTGGGGTGATTTCTCCTGAACGGTGATTGCCTCGCTCAGGCAGTACAGCCGTTGAATAGTAGTCTATTCCGTTACCAGTCACACAAAGGGGAGCGGATTGGTCTCGGGATAAAACCGGGGTAGTAGCCGCTTTGAGATTGGGCAGTATGATCATCCGGATGCTGAATGACCCTGATGAGGTTTTCCCCAGCTGTCCCTGAGATGCTGCGAATGCAGTGTCTGCCAAAAAGGTCAGTAATGAGACTAGCAAAGCTGATAGTATGAAGAAATTATGCACGGGACCAACCTGAAAATATCTCTGTAGGGAATAATATCGACATTTTCCGGTTGAAATTGACAGGTGAATTTTCTTGGAATTAGCACTACATCACAAAATTCATACAAAACTGACTAAATGCTCACATACCGCCAGCAAAACCTTGCTGTCGCCAGGCCTCATAGCTAACAATCGCCACCGCATTAGAGAGGTTCAAGCTCCGGCTGGTTTCCAGCATGGGAATGCGCAGACGATGCTCTTTTGGAAAACTATTGCGAAGTGCGTCGGGCAGGCCGCTGGTTTCTGAGCCAAACAGCAGAACATCTCCTTCCTGATAATGGATCTGATCGTGGGGGCGGCTTCCCTTAGTGGTGCAGGCCAGAATCCGCTTGCCAGGCACGGCTTTCAGGAATTCGTCATAATTTTTATGCACAGACACTCGAGCCAGATCATGATAATCCAGTCCGGCACGGCGCAGCTTTTTCTCTTCCAGATCAAAGCCCAGAGGCTCAATCAAATGAAGCTGGCAGCCATTGTTGGCTACAAGTCTGATCAGGTTGCCGGTGTTGGCAGCAATTCGGGGTTCGTAGAGAGCAATATGGAACATGGGGGCTCTTGTAGGGAAAGTTCTGATAGCCGGGCATTATAAACTCTTAATTGGAGTTATCTCCTCTAAATGCTGTGAGTTGGATAAAGGGCTGCCAACCGGCAGACCCTTTTCGTTGTGAATATCTACACTTCAGTTATTTCTTCGCCTTCCATTCTGTCGTGCTCCATATCCAGCTCTTTAATTTTACGGGTCAGGGTGTTCCGTCCCCAACCCAGTAAGTTGGAGGCATCTCGTCGCTTACCGCAGGTGTGCCTGAGGGCGGTTTCAATCATGATGCGTTCAAAGGCAGGAACGGCCTGATCCAGCAGGGCGGTTTCTCCTTTAGCCAGTTGCTGCTCGGCCCAACTGCGCAGAGCCTGTTCCCAGTTGCTGGTGGAGGTGTTGTTCTGCTGCTGAACCAACAGTTCCGGCGGCATATCGGCAATCAGCACTTCCCGACTGGAAGCCATCACTGTCAGCCAACGACAGGTGTTTTCTAACTGGCGAACATTGCCGGGCCAGTTGAGGCCACACATAAACTCTTCTGTCTCTGGGCGTAACACTTTGGGCTCCACATCCAGTTCTTTTGCGGCCTTGTCGAGGAAGTGACGGGTCAGCAGGGGAATGTCTTCCCGGCGGTCGGCCAGGCGGGGCAGATGAACACGAATGACATTCAGGCGGTGGAATAAGTCTTCCCGGAAGGAGCCGTTTTGCACCAATCCTTCAAGGTTCTGGTGAGTGGCAGCGATGATGCGTACATTCACAGACACTGGCGTATGGCCACCCACACGGTAGAACTCGCCATCAGCCAGTACACGGAGCAGGCGGGTTTGGGTGTCGGCAGGCATATCGCCAATTTCATCAAGAAAGAGAGTGCCGCCATTGGCTTGCTCGAAGCGTCCACGACGTTGCTGGTTCGCACCAGTGAACGCACCTTTCTCATGACCGAACAGTTCGGATTCAATCAGGTCCTTGGGGATAGCTGCCATATTCAGGGGAATAAACGGGCTGGCTGCCCGTGGGCTGTGACGGTGGAGTGCGTGGGCCACAAGCTCTTTGCCAGTACCTGACTCACCGTTAATCAGCACTGTGATATTAGACTGGGAGAGTCGTCCGATTGCCCGGAAAACCTCCTGCATGGCCGACGCCTCACCGATGATTTCCGGCGTAGCTGTGATAGTCCCTTGCGGTTGCTGAACTTTTTGTTCCTGGGCATGGCTGAGGGCACGCTTCACCAGACTGACAGATTCATCTACATCAAAAGGTTTGGGCAGGTACTCGAAAGCACCACCCTGATAGGAGGCCACGGCGCTGTCCAGATCTGAGTGGGCTGTCATGATGATGATCGGCAAACCAGGAAAATCTTCTCCCAGTATTTTCAACATGGTCAGGCCATCGGTACCCGGCATACGTACGTCGCTGATAATGGCGTCGGGCTGCTGGGTTTGTATACGGGATAAAACGGCATCGGCTGATTCGAAGCTGGTGGTATTCACCCCCTCTTGGGCCAGTGCCCGTTCCAGTACCCAACGTATAGAACGATCGTCGTCTATGATCCAGACGTTATCAGCGTTGCTGATACCTGTGCTCATGATAAGAGTGCTCCTGCCGTGTGGTGTCCGTGGTTGTGCTTTTTAATGTGTCGATTTGTGAAAGGAATAAACAGGGAAAACTGGGTTTTCCCTGGCTGGGATTCACAAGCAATAATGCCGCTATGCTGGCTGAGTATGGATTGGGCGATGGAGAGTCCCAGCCCTGAGCCATCGGCCCGGCCGCTGACCATCGGGTAGAAAATATTGTCCACCATATCTTTAGGGATGCCTGGTCCATTATCCTCAATATCCACCCGGCAGATAATCTTATGGCGAGTGTTGCTGATGGTGAACTGCCTCAGCACACGGGTACGCAGGGTGATAACGCCTTCTGACAGCGGGCGAAATTGATTGATGGCCTGCATAGCGTTGCGCACGATATTCAGTGAGGCCTGAATAAGCTGTTCCGCATCCACCGACATCTCTGGAATACTGGGATCATAATCCCGCACAAGTTGCAGTGTGCCGTCGGTTTCGGCGTGAACCAGGCTGCATACCCGCTCCAGCACTTCATGAATATTCACAGGTTCCATCGTAGGCGGTTTAGTGGGGCCGAGCATTCTGTCGACAAGGTTGCGTAGCCTGTCCGCCTCTTCGATGATGACGTTGGTGTATTCCTGCAAATCGCCATCAGGTAATTCTCTTGCCAGTAACTGGGCTGCGCCCCGTAAACCCCCGAGGGGGTTTTTGATTTCGTGGGCCAGTCCTCTCACCAGAATGCGGGCAGTTTCCTGCTTGGCTTTGATTGTTTCTTCCCGGTGAATACGCAGCAGGCGATCCCGGGGTTGCAGTTCCATCAGTAAAGAGGTTTGACCGCTGTCAGTGATAGGCGTGATGGAATAGTCGGCCGTAAGGGGGGAACCGTTGCTGAGTAGCAGGTGGGCTTCCCGCTTGTTGTAGCAGGCACCGGTTTGCAATGCGTTTTTGATATTTGCCAGAGAGGCAAAATCTTCCTGGAACAGTTCATCAATCTGCAGGCCATGAACCTGTCGGTCGCTGACAGCGAGAGTGGCTTCAGCGGCAGGGTTTATGGCTCTTACGCGCAGGTTCTGATCAAACACCAAAACGGCTGTGGTCAGGTTCTCAAGGATTTTATCCTGCATGGTCTGGTTTTTCGCTTTCGCTTCGGATTCGCAGTCAGTGAGCATCATGGTGTGCCCATCTCCTCTTTCATCAGAGATACATAGCAAGAAACAAACCAGCCCGGGCAGAATGATCACAAAGCCAGCTTACAGGCGGATGCTCGCGAAATACCGAGTATTAAGGTGTTGGAGCATCAGAGCATCATTGTGACATGAACAAAAGCAACGCACCAATGTGGTGCATTGCTTTTGTTTGAAGAGCAGGGAGTGGTGGCTGGTTAGAAAAAGGCAAGCATGGAAACTTCTTTCTTTTTCCCGAACTGAGTGGCCCCTTCTCTGTTGATGTGTGCTCTGTGCCGATGCACATAGATGGTGCTCGTTTTGCTGGAAATGAGTGCCTTGCCTCGGCCGTCAATGACCTGAACCTGCAAAGAGTGAGCGCCCCGGTTCGGGCGTTTGATTTGAAAGCGGGGGGATTTGCTGTCTTGTTCAACTTCCCCGTTTACCAGAAGCCGAAAGCGATGCCCGCTCTGCAGGGCAGGAGTGACTTTGGCCGCCACGCTGATACTTGCTGGGTTCGGGAAGCTTTTCTGATCTTCTGGTGCCGTGATGACAACGGATTTATAGGCAGCCGCTCTTTGCTCTTTGGCACTGGTACGAGGAGGGCGCGGCCGTACAGGGGTAGCCGGGAGAGTGAGAATCGGGCCGATCTCCACCTTTTCAGAAGGTTTACTGTCTTTGGGCTTTTTATCGGTATAAATGACGTTGCCGTTGGCATCGACAGTGCGATACACCTGCGCCTGTACTGCTGGCACGGTGATAAGAGCAGCCAGAAGCCCCGACAAGAGAAGTTGGTATGATGCGGTCATTTTATCCGTTCTTTTTCTATTATCTTTCTCCCATGTTAATGGTTGAGGGAGTGGTTCGCCAATGCATCCCACAGGGTTCAATATGTACAGGCTCAGCGCAATTATCATTCTTCTGATAATTGCCGGTACTGGCTACGGCAAGACTTATAGAGACGACCATACAAGCAGCGAGACTCCCCGTGAAGGGCTTATTCGCTTAAAACGGGTGGTGATTTTTGGTGACAGTCTGGCAGATACCGGCAACACATGGCAGGTGACTCGTTATTTGAATGGCATTGGGGAAAAGCCCTGGTTTTATGATGATTTATTCGCCCAGGGCTGGGAGTGGCTGCCCATCAGTCAGGTGTTGGGGGTAACGCCCCCTTCTGGTTACTATGACGGGCGTTTCAGTAATGGGCCACTGGCAGGGGAGCTATTGGCGGAAATGATGGGTATGAGTGCCAACAATCCAAGTGAGGTCGAAAATCTGGCCTTTGGCGGAAGCTGGACAATGTCTGCCCGCCACTTTATGAACTCCTGGATGTTTCTAACCGGGGATAGTTCGGTTTCTCTCTACGACTGTTTAAGGCATTTGGTCAGCGGGCAGGCAAAATGGTTGATACCCAGCGCATCAGAAATCGTGGACTGGTATCTGACACGTCACCGAACATTAGATGACGAAACCATGTATGTTATGGCCTCTGGTGCGAATGACTATCAGAACCGTTATTGGGATGTCGAGAGCGTTGTAGCTGAGCAAGTGGTTATGATCCGTCGGCTTATTGAGGCCGGGGCACGGCATATATCATGGGGAACCTTGCCAGACTTGACATTTACTCCCTGCTTTCAGGGAAGCGAGGATGTTAAGCTGGTGGATAATCTGATTAAACAGCACAACCAGAAAGTCATTGAAGCCAGAAAACAGCTGGTACAAGAGTACCCCTACGTAAAAATGGTTTTTGTGGATGGTTACTCTGCGGTACGGCTGTTTTTCCATCACGCTGAAAGCTTTGGGTTTAAAGTGCTTGATAAAGGGTGTACTGATGTGAATTTTCCCGGCTGCCCTTTGAAAGGTGGTGTGTCTATTCAGCAGGGAGAAAGCATGTCGGTATGTAGTAATCCGGACGAATATTTCTTCTGGGATACCGTGCACCCCTCAGCCCGTGTGTATGAACATATCGCCACTTATTTGTGCGTGATGACCGGGTTGGAAGGGTATTGGACCAACTGTCGTTTGCCCAGAGATTTTAATCTGGGGCGTGTTGCAAAGCTCTATGATCTGATTGTTCAGGAGAAAGCGCTTGATAGCATTCCCACACCGGAAGAGCTGGGGCGGCTTCTGCAACTGGATACGCTGTCGGGAAGTCAGAGTTTATAAAAAACAGGGCAAGAAAAAAGGGTTACCGCTTTAGTAACCCTTTTGGGCATAGAGAGAAAGTGCTGCACAGAGCCTTGTGTTCAGTGCGCTGTCCTGCCGGATATGGTTAGCAGGAGTAGTAGAGATCAAACTCTACGGGGTGAGTGGTCTGGCTTACTTTCACACACTCTTCACGTTTCAGCTCCAGATAGCCATCGATCATATCATCGGTGAATACGCCACCTGCCGTCAGGAACTCACGATCCTGATCCAGAGCATTCAAAGCTTCTTCAAAGCTGGCAGCAACTGTTGGAATTTCCGCGGCTTCTTCTGGTGGCAGATCGTACAGATCCTTATCTGCTGCATCGCCAGGGTGAATCTGGTTCTTAATGCCATCCAGACCAGCCATCAGCAGTGCCGCGAAGGCCAGGTAAGGGTTGGCAGTCGGATCAGGGAAGCGAACTTCAATACGACGAGCCTTGGGGCTGTTCACGTATGGAATTCGGATGGAAGCAGAACGGTTACGGGCAGAATAAGCCAGCATAACAGGCGCTTCAAAACCGGGAACCAGACGCTTGTAAGCGTTGGTGGATGCATTAGCGAAAGCGTTGATGGCTTTGGCATGCTTGATCACACCACCGATGTAATACAGGGCCGCTTCACTCAGGCCTGCATAGCCGTCGCCGGCAAACAGGTTGTTGCCATCTTTGTTGATGGACATGTGAACGTGCATGCCGCTGCCGTTGTCGCCAACCAGTGGCTTGGGCATAAAGGTCGCTGTTTTGCCGTAAGCGTGAGCAACGTTGTGTACGGCATACTTGAGAATCTGGGTTTCGTCAGCCTTGCGTACCAGCGTGTTGAAGCGGGTACCGATTTCACACTGGCCCGCAGTACCCACTTCGTGGTGGTGTACTTCTACAGGTACGCCCATAGCCTCAGTGGCAGCACACATGGCTGCACGCAGATCGTGCAGGGAGTCGACAGGAGGGACGGGGAAGTAGCCGCCCTTAACACTTGGGCGGTGACCAGTGTTGCCGCCTTCAAATATTTCGTTGGAAGCCCAGGCCGCTTCTTCGGAGTTTACTTCGTAAGATGCACCGGAGATGTCGATCTTCCACTTCACATCATCAAATACAAAGAACTCTGGCTCAGGGCCAAAGAACGCAGTGTCACCAATACCGGTAGACTTCAGGTAGTCTTCTGCGCGCCTGGCTACGGAGCGAGGATCACGCTCATAACCCTGCATGGTGGATGGTTCAATAATGTCACAGCGCAGGTTCAGGGTGTTTTCATCGGTGAAAGGATCCACAACGGCGGTGCTGTCATCGGGCATCAGGATCATGTCGGATTCGTTAATGCCTTTCCAGCCGGAGATGGAGGAGCCGTCGAACATCTTACCTACTTCAAAGAATTCGCCGTCGATCTCGCTGATTGGGAGGGACACGTGCTGCTCTTTACCGCGAGTGTCGGTAAAGCGCAGGTCGATCCACTTGATGTCGTGTTCCTCGATCAGAGTAAGAGTCTTATTGGACATTATTGTCAATCCTCAGGGTTGTCTCGACCGTTTGAATCCAAGTTTCAGGTGTCGTTTCCTGGTGCTGGATTTGCGGTGTTGTCAGTTCAGTTCGGTCAACACGGGCAACTCCGGCAGACCATTCAGGCTCGTAAGATACAAAACGTCTTTAGCAAAGCATGTGCCAAACCCATAACACTCCCACGAACCCGTGTTTTCCGGGCGCACAAACCTGTGCATCCTTTGTTATCGTTGTTCTGCTCTCAGGCTTTCATTGAAGTCTTGCACTATCCCTGTGCGGAGAAAGATTCCGGTGCGCCAAAACGGTGCGGCAGCATAATCAGCTAACCTTTTCTGTTCCATCCTGGCGCAGCCTGTGAATAAATCACTGGAGGTTGCGGAAAACCGAGGTCAGTTTACACCCATTGTCGTGAATATGCTGCACGCTTTCTTATCAGCGGGAGGGGAGTTCTTATTGCAAAGACACCTTATTTTTCAGTCTGTCGTTCTACAGGGATAGTGCCGAAGGTGGTTTTCTTTATGCACAATGATGCAGGGCGAATCTGCTCCTCTGGGTGAGACGCCATGGTTATGTTTTGAGGCGCGTGCAGGTGGCTGGCGCTGAAAGGCGAAGTGTCATATGGATCCGGTGGGCAGAGAGATTTCATCTGGAAATATGCTTGAGCTATCTGGCTGTTAGTCATGCGGTGATATAGCGGGCCAAACTCGGCCAGATAGCTATGGCAATGCCCCAGTGATCGCAGGACGTATACGACAGACTTCATGAAATGATAGTGATAATGAGGCATATTGAATGCACTGCCAGCCTGTATCACGTCTCTTTTTATAGAGTCGAGAAAAGTCGCAAGTGGCAGGTCTTTGTAGCGACGATCAAGCTCATCTCTGTTGAGCTTGAGCTTATATTCCAGTGCACGAAACAGATACTCACGCGCTTCTTGCAAAAGCGCCTTGCGTTTCTCAATGTAGTGTTTCTGGGAATGGAGCCAGGGAATTGTCATGTCATCAAGGCGATGCATGATTGTCCAGGCGCGCTCTTCATAAAGTACCTCAATACCATGATGGCCGTTTAACCATTGAAGGCCGCTATCGAGCACCATTTGTTCAGACTGACCATAACTGGTGTCCAGATCAATCTCCGTATTGGGATCTGTGAAAAGCTCCTGATTCCGGTAAGCAAGCGCCACTTTCCAGACTCTGCGAATTTCATCGGACCAGTTCCAATGCAATCTTGGGTCAAGTGCTTCATTGGGAGCCTCCTCTATAGTAGCGATTTTGAGCCGCTTGGGTTTAACCAGTGACCAGTCATCGTCGATGACATGTTCAGGGCTCGGAGCAAGGCTATGTGTTGATAAGGAGTGAGGTGATGCCGGGAGCGAGGAAATGGAAACTATGCTGCTCTGTGGTGATAACGACGGTATTGGGCTTATAAGCTGGAGTCTGGATAAATCCAGTTCGCTGCATGAATTGGAAAGAGCGCATTCTTGTTTGCCCCTCCCCTTAACGATATCTGCAGATGCTGCTCTGTGAATTCTTTTTTGAGGCTTTCTGATTTTCTTCAGATTACCCCTGCGAGAGGTTGGCAGAGAGCGATTGTATGAAGGTTGGGGGGGGGCTAAAGGAGAGTCATTTTGTCTGGTAAGTGCATTGTCGTGCTCTTTGGCAAGAAGGTTGTGTTCATCCTCTAGTAAGTGCGTGAGTTTGATTTCCTCCATAACCAAAGCACGGTGTAATTCATCTACATAATTAAGCCTGAATTTTTGAAGGTATTGACTCTTTACACGATACAATTCACTTATCAGCCTATGGCTTCTGTGGCGCTGCAGTTGAGTGAGAAATCTTTCTGAAAGACCAAGGTAAGCACCTTCTTTTGTTGCCTGCAGGTATAGCCTTGCAGCCTCGTCTGTCATCCTTTTGCTATCAGAAATCTGCAGCATTCCCAGTGCAGCCACCCCGTACATAATACGTCTCATCAGTGGTGCAGGAACATGCTGCGCCTGTTCTGCAATCGTGCTCAGTTTGGCCAGAAGACCCTCACTGTTGGTGAGTTGCGGTAATTCAAGCAACATGGCAACCATACTGCCTAAGTTATTGACAAAAGAGTGGATGGATGTGGGAAGGCGAGCAAAATGGTAGGGATGTATATCGAGCGCCCTGCTCATCAGGGCGCTGACCATGACCGCGCTTCTGCCCTCAATAAAGCAGGTGCTTTCGGCATTGGCTTCTTTTTCCCATGGTGTCATTAAGCCCGCTTCAAGGGCCAGAACTTCGACCTGGAGACGGTCGATATCGATGTTTTCTCTCTCTTGCACTGTTCGCCACAGGGTTTGTTCCATATGGCTAAAAAACAAAGGTGAGAATACGCCGGCATCGGTGGCTGCCTGACTCTCTTTCAGGCTTTTGGCATAAGAGAGATAGTTGGCTGCTGCACTCAGGTCAGCATTACCCGATTGGCTGGGCAGTAAGCCGAGGTGGAGCAGCCCCAGTAGCCAGTACATGCCAGGGTGTTGAATGTAAGGGGCATCTGTTGTCAGGTGAAATATTTTTTGGAAATAGTGGTTCCCCTCCATGCAATGTTCTTCGATCTTTGATTGTTGTGTCGTGGTATGGTGCTGTGCACCCAAGAGATTCCACTGTGCCAGCCAGAGATGAAGGAAGCTGGCGGCAACTTCCGGGCTAAACGAAGCAGACTTGATCAGCAGCTCACGGAACTCCGCTGGAAAAGGCAGGGGGCGGTGCTTTGCTCGTGAGGGATGCGGATTTTTCTGAACGTAGCGTGCCCAGCGAGTAAAGACCAGACCTGCATGAACAGCATAAAGTTTGGCTTGCCGTATGTTATTGGCAGACATTTGCTCCGGCGAGGGCTGAGGTACTTCTGAAGCATCACATGTTGCTTTAGCTTTATTTTCATGTGATCTGGACTGGCCCCCTTTTTTTCTGTTTGTCTTTTTGGAAGATGGGCTGCGTTTGAGCGTTGCAGCCTTGGTTCTGGTAACGGAAGGATTCTCTTTACGAACGACCTTCCAGTTAAACGCTTCGAGTTCTTCATTAATGACAAGGCTAAGGGCAATATCTTTGGCCTGTTCAGTAAATTCCTCTATAAGTTGAATGACCTCAGAGTGCAAAAGGGGCGACTGAGGAGGCGGAATGCTTTCGGTGGTTTTTACCCTTTCGGGGGCAGCTTGCGGAGGTTGTACTGAGTAAAATGCTTCGAGATCGAGTGTTTTGCCTTCTATTAAGGATAAATCCGGAACTCTGTAATCTTCCTCTGATGAATAAGCACTGACTGGAAAATATACAGATACAAGACATACACATAAGCAAAGCCAGAATGACGTTGCCAGAGGAACCGACCCTGGCCGCTGCGATAGTCTTGACATGGAACCTCCCTATCTGAGATTTTGTTTTTTGCAGTGTTATTGCTTCTCAGATATCCAATACAGCCTGAAAAGATAGCTGAATTTTTATCATGGCTTCGGTTCTAAATAAGTCCCCGGACTATTGCCCTTCATCTGAGGAGAGGAACAGTATCGTTCCTGCTGGCTGGTTTCCCAAGGTGTTCTGTATAATGGTGGATTAAATCTGTTTCTGGCCCGGTCCATCCCACGTTCATGAAGTTTATTATCAAGCTGTTCCCGGAGATTACTATTAAGAGTGCTCCGGTTCGTAAGCAACTGGTGAAACAGTTGCGCCGCAATATCCGCACCGTTTGTCGCTCTGTTGATGAATCCCTCGAGGTGACAGGCAAGTGGGACATGATTGAGGCGGAAAGCAGCCTCACTGATCCTGCCGATATTGCCACCGTTGCAGACCGCCTCCAGTGTATCCCCGGTATCCATCAGGCACTCGAAGTGGCGGAATACCCGCTCACCACTCTGGACGATATGCTGGCTATCGTGAAGCCTCAGTTTGAGGCACAGCTGGCAGGCAAAACCTTTTGTGTGCGTGTAAAGCGCACCGGCAGCCATGACTTTTCTTCTAATGAAGTTGAGCGGTACATCGGTGGTGAACTGAACCAGAACACCGAAGCGGCAGGCGTTAAGCTCAAGAACCCTGACGTAAAGGTGGAGATGGAGATCAAGCACGATCGCTGGTTTCTGATCACCAAACGCCATCAAGGCATGGGTGGCTATCCCATTGGCTCTCAGGATCCTGTTCTGTCCCTGATCTCTGGTGGTTTTGACTCCACCGTATCCAGCTTCCTGACTATGAAACGCGGATTGAACACCCACTTCTGCTTTTTCAATCTTGGCGGCCATGCCCACGAACTGGCAGTGAAGGAGGTGGCTTACTACCTGTGGAGCCGTTACGGTGCTTCCCACCGTGTGCGCTTTGTCACCATTCCGTTTGAAGGCGTGGTGGAAGAAATTCTGACCAAGATCGATAACAGCTACATGGGCGTTATCCTCAAGCGGATGATGCTGCGTGCTGCCTGCAAAACCGCAGAGCTGATGGATATTCAGGCTATTGTGACCGGTGAGTCTGTGGCTCAGGTTTCCAGCCAGACCCTGACCAACCTGGCGGTGATTGATTCTGTCACTGATCGTCTGGTGTTCCGTCCGCTGGCCACCATGGATAAGGGGGAAATCATCTCCACCGCAGCCCGTATTGGTACCGAAGAGTTCGCCAGGAACATTCCCGAGTACTGCGCTGTTATCTCCAAAAAGCCCACCACCAAAGCCAAACGCGAAAAGGTGGAGAAGGAAGAAACCTTCTTCGACTTCGGTGTGCTGGATGCCGCTGTAGAAAGCCGCCGCTCCGTTTCTATCGCCGATATTATCGCCGACGATCTGACCCGCGAGCAGGTGGAAGTTGTGGATAAGATCGCGACTGATGACGTGATTATCGACATCCGCCATCCAACAGAAGAAGAGTTGAAACCGCTGGTGATGGAAGACCGCGAGATTCAGGTGATTCCGTTTTATCAGCTGATGACCAGATTCCCGGAGCTTGACCGCGAGTGCCATTACCTGCTCTATTGCGACAAGGGTGTGATGAGCCAGCTCCACGCCATGCACTTGCGTGATGAAGGCTTTAGCAACGTGGCCGTTTTCCAGCCGAAAGATAGGTAAGCAGCTTTCTCCCTCGCCTGAGTGGGGGAGAAGCAGACTGCTCAAGCCAGGATAAACAATGAAAGTAGCAATGATTGCAGCGGTGGCGGAAAACAACGCCATCGGAATTAATAACAAGCTTCCCTGGTACCTGCCGGGGGATTTGCGGTATTTCAAAGCGGTCACCATGGGCAAGCCGGTTGTGATGGGGCGCAAGACCTTTGAGTCCCTGCGTAAGCCGCTGCCGGGGCGCACCAACATTGTGATGACCCGGGACGCCAGCTGGAGCCACGAAGGTGTGAAGGTCGTGGGCAATCTTGAGGCTGCTATTGAAGTGGCAGAAAGCGTGGCCTTAATTGATGGCGCTACCGAGTTGATGATTATTGGTGGTGAGCAGATTTATCGTCAGGCCCTGCCCAGGGCTGACCGCCTGTACCTCACCCGGGTAGGTCAACCCTTTGATGGGGACGCTTTTTTCCCGACGCTGGACGATAGCCAGTGGCAGGAAGCAGCCCGCGAAGACCATGAATCCGACGATGGCCTGAAATACAGCTATTTAGTTCTCGATCGAGCCTAACAGACCCAGTCTCCCTTCTTATACTGTTGTGTAGCCCCTCCGGATTGAGGGCCGCACAACAGGAGCAGGGAGTGTCCTTTAACTCTTCAACCAATAACTCTTCCGTTTCCAGCCCACCGGCTTATTCGTCGGACTCGGGGCGGGTGAGCTTTGCACAGATTTTTGGCGAAGAGTCTCGCAAACAGCTCCATGATCAAGCCGTTCGTATCAAGGATATCTCTGATGTTGATGGAGCATGGCAGATCACCACTGCCCAGGCCTCATGGAGAGGGCACTCTGTCAAGTGGCTGAACCACCGCTACCTCAAACAGGTGGTTACGGCCGCAGGGAAAAAATTCCGTACTCTCTTTTACCTCCGCAATACGTTTGCCCGTGAACTTATGGCGGCTTATACCAACGGATTCAAGACTCTCACGGCTCAGCCATCCTCTGCTATTACCCCTGTTGTGGGAAAAAACACTGCCAGCCCTTCAGAAAAAAATGATGATCTTTCCACTCCTCTTGGCTTTCGGGTTGCTGCATCGTTGCATCTGGCTGGCGCCTGTAAGTTGCGATGTGATGATTCTGGCAAAGTCGGCTTTAAAAGAACGCGAACAGAGCTGGATGATGAGAAGGTTCAGGAGATTGATTACTACGTCAACCTGTCTCCCCTGCGCCTGACTTATGAATACCTGAGTGACAACAAGTCATTCCCCAACGGCTATCTGGAACATGTGCTGATTCCCTGTTATATCGACAGGTTAATGTCGGAAGCAGGGATGTCAGAAAACGACGCGCGGGAAACCATAACGGCCCTCCGGGAGCTATATGGCCTGCAGAAAGACCGGGACATTGATCTGGAACCCATTATGGAGATTCGCAACGCCATTGATAAGGCTGCGAATAATCATCAGAGAAAAGTCAGCTGTGCCGGGCTGGTGGAAGGGTATTTTCCTGCAGGAGCTAAAGCTCAGGAGAGTAAATCTTCCCGGTCAGTTCGTAAAATTACAGTCGGGAGGATACTGGATCAGGGCAGGGCAACCCGACAGGAGGTGCGCCATTACTTCATTCAGGCGTTGCGTAAAAAAGGGGAAGGACGAGAAAAGGCCCGAGAACGGGTAGTGGCTGCGTTAGAAAGCCGTGGTTTAAGTGTGGGGAAAACTCTGTCCATAGATGACTTTCAGGTCTTATCCGGTGTTCTTGGTCTTTATGATGAAAGTCATCAGGGCGATGTGGTTCGGGATTACCTGGGTTTAGTAACCCATATCGACAGCACTAAGCGGACAGAGCCTGGGCGCAGAAAATTGTTGCTCAGCCAGGCCGGAATGAAGGAAGACGACAGCTTTGAGGTCAGTACCGGCCACAATGACTCACTGACAATTATTAATCCGCCCACGCTGGAAGCTCCCGACCCCGGTAATACCTACACCTGCGATTATGACGAGCTCTGGTGTATCCAGACACGAGTGGATCGCGGTTGGAAGGTCCGTTGGACCCGCGATATGTACAAGCGCATTGTTCGCTGGATCAGCAGAAATAAAAGAGTTATAGCGGTTGAAGCAACGTCGCGGGTACTGACATCAATAATGACAGGTTTGGTGTCTGGTGGCATTGCCGGGGCTATGTATCTGGGCTGTGCTGTGTTGTATGTTCCGGTTCTGATCGGTTTTAACCTCGGCATGGAGAAGGTCCAGGAGCTGTGGCACCGTAGAAAACTCATGAAATATGATGGTGAGGGACAACCGAACCACGCCACCAGACGAAAGGCTTTTTACGAGAGCCTTGCCCATGTTGCTTCTGAAAAAAGCCTGACGGATTGTTATAACGCTTATTTCAACCTCAAAGAAGATCTGGCCGGACTGGAAAAACTGAAGGCCAAAGCCAATCTCAGTGCCAAAGAGCAGATCGCCTATCGACGTTATCAAGTTATACAACAACTGCGTACGGCTGAGCTGGGTGAGAGCTACAAAGATGTGGGGCAGATGATGGTGGAAACCGTGACTGATATATCCAGGTTTGAGCAGGCTTTCGAAGATCAGTTTCTTACCCTGTGGAAGCCGTTCTCAAAAACAGAGCAGCGCCGGGCTGTTAAAGCTGGCAAGCCTCACATGTCCAATGATGAGAAGGTCAGAATATTTAATGAAGCTGCCAATCGCCTGTTACTGAAAGGAGAGGTTCGGACATCCCGGCAGGATCAACAGGACTGGATGCGTGAATTGATTGTTTCCGGGGCAAAAGATGGCCGACGTTCTGGAAAACTATTGTTCCGGGATCTGGCCAAACTGAAACGGCGTCATAAAACTGATCTTCGTACGTCAGCGGTTGCTGGTCGTATGAACTGGATGAAGGCTAATGGTTACGAAGCTGCCAGGCATACGGCCATTGTCGTGGGACACTTCTTGTATACCAACATTATCATGAATGCCAGCAAGGTATTGAAAGCAGGGACGTCCTGGATATTAAAAGGAATTTTGCCGAAACATGTTGATGTCTTGCCGGTGCCCACGGCGGCGATAGCGACTTACTGGGTGTCTTCGTTTCTTGGGGGGAAGGCCATGCAGCTGATCAATGACTGTCGTAACCGGCTGCGGGTGAATAAGATTATCAAGAGTCGCAGAAAACCTCTGATTGAAGATGAGCCGGAAAAGACGAGCAGCTTTGAATATAAACAATCCAAAGCGCAGAAAATAGAACACAAAGTTTCGAGTGTACTGGGTTATAAAAAAGGGAAACTAGGTGAGCAAGTCGCATTTGATGCCGAAGTCAGTGAGCTTGGCCCCGAGGATTACCGGGCGCTCAGGCGGGAAGGAGGAGCGCAGATTAAGCAGATTCCGAAAATACTGGCAAAAATGCGGAAAGCACATGACCGTCTGCAAGGCGATGTGAAAGAGTTAACAGATAAAAACGCCATGGTTGTGGACAGGGAAGAACAACTTATAAAAATTGCCATGTTGATTCTGGAACGAAAATATCTGGAACAACAGATGCAGGAGCTGCTCAGTGGCGCAGTGGGAACCTTTTATGAGGAAACTATCCGAGGAGAATGGTTACGGCGTCAGGAGGTGTATGATGTGAGCTATGGTATACCGGAATCCACTTGATCGTTATTTTCACTAGAATTTGAATTTGTACCTCAGGCGCAGCTCGTTCAAGGGTTTTAAAGCATCAGGGAACAGTGGTTCCCTTCCCTCTTCTTCAGCACTCTTTGTTGCATTCTCACGGTTTAGCTGGTCCTGAATCTCTGCCCCTGTATCAGGGTGCCCTCTATCTGGAATCGTTAATTCGAACAAATGGTGTTCATCCAGGTGGAATATGGGCAGCCCTGTTTCCTTTCCGGGGACTTCGGGTCTATCTATAGCCCATGTAGTAGCCGTCATAAGAATACCAAAAGCAAGGAGCAGAAGGTGGAATGCTCCCTTGCTGGGTATCTGTCTTGGAAAATATGCCATAGCTGTTACTCACTCATGAAGCGATCACAGAATAGATGACCATGGCTGCTTTCAGCATTAGTACTTATCATGTTGATTTTGAAAACAGCCTAAACCAGTGTTTTCAAAAGTACCTTGGAATTCCGTGGGCGATTGTAACCTTGCTGTTTCTCACCTGGTAACGCGCTGATTTTGCTGGCTTTGAAACCACGCTCTACGAACCAGTGGGCTGTTTGGGTGGTGAGTACAAACAGAGAGTCAAGCCCTTGCTGTTGCGCCTTCTGCTCGATGGCTTCCAGCAGAGTATCTCCACGGTTGCCGTTTCTGTAATCCGGATGAATCACAAGGCAGGCCAGTTCTGCGCAGTTGCTTTCGGGGTACGCGTGCAGTGACGCGCAGCCAATAATCATGCCGTCCCGAACCAGCACCGTAAACAGGTGAATGTCCCGCTCCAGCTGTTTGCAAGAGCGTCGAATCAGTATGCCCTTTTCTTCCAATGGCTGAATCAGTTTGAGCACGCCGCCTACATCTTCGATAGTGGCCTGGCGCATCTGCTCGTAGGCATCCATATCCTGTGTAATCAGAGTGCCGCAGCCTTCCCGGGTAAACAGTTCCTGTAGAAGGGCCCCATCGGTGGCGTGGCTGATAATGTGGGTACGAATCACTCCACCATCACAGGCTGCGACAGCGGCTTCCAGCAGGCGTCTATCTTCCGGAGTATTATGATCCCGCAAACGGCGGCGGGCTTCGGAAGGGCGCATGGTGCGTACCAGCTTACTGTCGTAATCTTTCAAACCCATTCCAGAACTGTACATGATGAGCTTTTCAGCTTTCAGGGCGATGGCCGTTTGTGTAGCCACATGTTCCACTGTGATATTGAATGCTTCTCCTGTTGGGGAGTAGCCCACACAGGGGAGGAGTACGAGGTAATTGTCGTCCAGTTGCTGTTGAATGGCCGTGCGATCAATACGGCGTACTTCACCGGTATTCTGGAAGTCGACGCCATCCACCACACCCAGAGGGCGGGCGGTGATGAAGTTCCCCCCCACAACCCGAATGCGGGAGCCGTGCATGGGAGAGTTCACCAGCCCCATGGAGAGTTGGGCTTCAATTTTTACTCGCAGAGTTCCCACAGCTTCAATCACCGCAGACAGGGCTGCTTTATCGGTCACACGACAGTGCTCACGGAATACTGATGTGATATCCCGCTTTCCTAACCGGGCTGAGATTTGTGAGCGTGCGCCATATACCAGTACCAGTCGTACTCCCAGACTGCTCAGCAGAGCAATATCGCTGGCGATGTTGGCAAAGTTAGCGTCTCCTACAGCAGAGCCCGGCAGCATAATCACAAAAGTACGGCCACGGTGTGCGTGAATATAGGGAGAGGACTGACGGAAAAACTTTACGTAATCTTCGTTGCTGTTTTCTTCCCGATTATGATTCATTGCGTTATTTCTCTTTCCCTGTTTCTGTCAGGCAGAACTCTTTAATCAAATCACGAAGAATCTCAATGGTGGGTTTAATGGTTTCCAGCCCAATGTATTCATCGGGCTGATGCGCTTGAGCAATGCCACCGGGGCCAAGCACCAGTGTGTCCATTCCTATTTTGCTGAGAAAGGGGGCCTCTGTGGCAAAGGCAGCACTGGCGCTGGAATGTCCTGTCAGTTTTTCACAGGCTTCTACAAGAGGGCTATTGGGCTGGCTGACAAAGGACTCAATTATCTGGGTAATAGGCGATAAATCAAAGGCAATTCCCAGCTGCCTTGCCAGAGGTTCTGTGCGTTTGCGAATATTGTGGCGAACAACATCTGACTCCATGCCGGGCAACATACGTACATCGTATTCCAGTACGCAGGTTTCGCAGATTCTGTTAGGGTTATCGCCCCCATGAATACAGCCGAGATTCAGGGTCGGCACAGGCACTGAAAACCCTGGGTTGTAGTACTGGGTTTTCCACTCCTCCCGCAGCATCATCAGTTCTGTCATGACCCTGTGCATGGCATCCATGGCATTGCGGCCCTTGGATGGGTCACTGGAATGGCCAGACTGACCCGTAAGGGTAATCCGCTCCATCATAATACCCTTATGCATGGTGATGGGCTGCAGGTTGGTGGGCTCACCAATAACGGCGTAGCGTGCTTTAGGGCGACCGAGGTTTACCAGCTGTCGCACGCCATTCATCGTGGTTTCTTCATCAGCTGTGGCAAGGATAATGAGGGGTTGCTTCATTTGCTCCGGCTTAAGGCCACGGGCAGCCTCCATAGCCAGCGCCAGAAAACTTTTCATATCGCAGGTGCCAAGACCATAGAGCTTATTGTCTCGCTCGGTCAGCTTAAAAGGGTTTTGGCTCCATAGGGATTCATCACAAGGAACAGTGTCAGTATGTCCAGACAACACCAAACCACCGGAGCCTTTTCCGAGGGTGGCAATCAAGTTGGCCTTGTGGGGAGCATCAGGCAAGGGAAGTATTTCGCAGTCAAACCCCATATCTTCCAGCCACCCTGCAAGAAGATCAATAACTTCCCGATTACCCTGATCAATATCAGGCCGTGTACTGCTGATTGATGATGTAGCAATCAGCTGTCGTATTGCAGGAAGTAAAAGCTGTGACATAAATGGAATACCCAAATCTCACTTCAGTGTCTTTGAATCATAAAGCGCCAACAGCTCCCAGGGAATACTGATTCTTTAAGCTGAGCCAAAAAGCATCCTGAAAATATAAAAGAAAGCGATAGCGAGAATGGCTCCAGCAGGAAGTGTTACTAGCCACGACATGAAAATGGTGCTTATGACTTGTAGATTGAGTGCACCGATACCCCTTGCCAGCCCCACCCCCAGAACCGCTCCGACGAGGATGTGAGTTGTTGAAACCGGCAGCCCCGTAGCAGAAGAAAGAACGACAGTAGTGGCCGCTGAAAGCTCTGCCGCAAACCCACGGCTGGGAGTCAGCTCGGTGATGTGTTTGCCGATAGTGGTCATCACCTTGTAGCCATAGGTTGTCAGTCCAAAGATGATACCCGCACCACCCAGCATCAAGATCCAGCTTGGCATGGGAGTGTATGTAGCAATATTTCCGCCGGTATCGACTACATGAACAACTGCAGCCAGAGGCCCTACTGCATTGGCGACATCGTTGGAACCATGGGCAAAAGCCATAGCGCAGGCGGTGAAAATCATCATTGTACCGAAGATGCGCTCAACGCTGGAGTAATGGAAATCCCGGTCAGCTTTGGTGTCTTTATGAATGCGGGTGAGAGCCAGCATGCTCAGGATTGTGGTGATACAACCAAAAAATACAGAGAGTGCGACAATTTCAGCAGAAGATAAATTAAACCCTAAATGACTCAAACCATTTCTTGAGGTCACCATGGCAATCATAAAACCCACAAGAAAGGTGTAAGCCGGAATAAAGGTTTTGGCGCTGCGAAAGGGATCGCTGGTATTCAGTATGAGCTTTTGAATCGAGGTGAAAACAAGGAGCGATAACATCCCTGAAAACAGCGGTGAAATTATCCAGCACCCTACAATCGACAGTACGCTGTGCCACCGCACAGCATCGTGCCCGATACCCGCAACGGCAAAACCAACGATGGCGCCTACAATGGAATGCGTGGTGGATACGGGCCAGCCATAATGTGTAGCTATCAAGAGCCAGGTACCAGCCGCAAGCAGGGCGGCCAGCATGCCGTAAATCAGTAGCTCCGGGTTCGCCAGAAGCTCCGGCATAGTAGGATCAATAATCCCCTTGCGAATAGTAGCGGTGACCGAACCACCGGCAAGAAAAGCCCCGGCAAACTCCAGAATAATGGCGATAATTATCGCCTGTTTAATAGTCAGTGCCTTGGAGCCAACAGAGGTTCCCATGGCATTGGCTACATCATTTGCTCCCACTCCCCAGGCCATGAAAAAACCAAAGAAACATGCCAGACCCAGCAGGATGACCCCATATTCCGCAATGATAGACATTAGAAATACATACCTTTAGAGCTACATCGTCAGAGCGCACTTATTAGAGCCCTGTTTGTTTGTTTTAATTCAAAGAAACTAACGAAGCGGTTACTGGCCTGTAACCGTTAATGAGCCAAAAGCATGTGCAGATACCCTCCAACCCGAGAGGCTCTGTCGGCCAGATCGCCTACCCATTCGATCACCTTATAAAGGAACATGACATCAACCGGGTAAAGCTCCCTCTCTTTGGTAAACAAAAGGCGTCGCACTGTAATCTGGAGCTCATCGGAGTTAGCTTCAATGGCGTTTAACTCCTCAATCATGTTTTCAACGATGTCCGCTTCCCGCCCGCGAAACCCGGTTTCCAGCAGATCATCCAGTTCATTGATAGCCATAAGAGCCTGTGCCGAAGCTTCTACGGAGCGTCTGACAAAGGTCATGAAGTCCGGTTTCAGCTCTTCGGGAAATCGCATCTGTCGGCCCAGAACGATTCCGGCAATATCCTTGGCGCGGTTGGCAACTTTGTCCTGTACAGTGACTAAATCCAGAAGATCGGTTCTGGGTACGGGAAGAAACAGGCTCTTTGGCAGGGAAAGACGCAACTCTTTCTTGATTCTGTCAGCTTCCTCCTCAAGGCTGACAATGCGCTTTTGACAGATTTCTGCCTCGCTCCAGTTCTCAGTCAGAACCGCCTCAAAGAAAGGGTCCAGCAAAGCAGCGGCTCCGTGGGCACTGGCGATATGTTGTTTTATAGGCCCTATCGGAGAGCGTCCAAATACGTTGGACAAAAGGTATCTCGATGACATCGGTGCTAACAGTCGTTGTTATTGAAACGAGATTATAGAAACTGATTTTCTACTGGGCTGAGAATTTGTGTAATTGGATGTGATTTAATTTTCACAGCGATAAATCGGATATATAAGTATCTGATAAATCGATATATTTTGTGTTGTGTATTTTTGGAGGTGTAACTTTATGGGCCGTGAAATTGAGCTGAAACTGAGCCTTGCGGCTGCTGACCACGGAGCGTTGCTGAATGCGCCCTGTCTTGCCGGTCAGCCTGTGGTGACCCTTCATCTGGCAAACACTTATTTCGATACGCCGGATGCGGTGTTAAATCAGCACCGTGTGGCTCTGCGAGTCCGGGAGAAAAATGGGATCTATATCCAAACCCTGAAAACCAGGGGTGAGAGTGTGAACGGCTTGAGCCACAGGGGGGAATGGGAGTGGCAACTGGAAGGCCCGGAGCTGGATGGCAGGCGTCTGGAGAGTGTGTGGCCAGAGGCATTGAAAGGGGTTGATGTGTCCACTTTAACACCAGTCTTTCGTACGGATTTTGAGCGAAAGGTTATCGACTTTCAATGGCTGGGAGCTTCGATAGAACTTGCTCTCGATAAAGGCCATGTGGTTGCTGGCAGCCGTACTCAGCCCATATCTGAGCTGGAGCTGGAATTGAAAGAAGGTGACGAAACAGCATTGATATCTCTGGCCGAAGAGCTGGGGCGAGTGATTGTGCTCAAACCTGAAAATATCAGTAAAGCGGAACGAGGTTACCGGCTTGCTCGTGGGGGGAGCGAAGGGTAGGCTCGGGCTTATCCGAATATGCCTGTTGAGCTGGTTGTGGAACAGTCCGTGGAAAAAAGAATAAATCTTAAAAAAAAGAATCAGGCCAAGCCACTTGGTCGGAAACCTGCTGGCAGTTATAAGGCCAGTGGTAATAACCCTGGAGACTATTTGCTCGACCTTTCCCAGATAGTCAGGGATATGGTGAGGGATGGGCTCTTAAGTGCCAGTCAGGGGCAGGAGGTTCTTTCCCGAAGGCGTAATGAAACTCAGGCTAAGCTCCATCCGTTTGAGTATCTGGCGGAGCTGGAGCTGGATAATCAGGCAAACCCCGGTCAGCCACTCGATCTGGGAACCATGAGTCGCTGGCTGGCCGAAAGCGCCCAGCAGCCCTATTACCATATTGACCCTCTGAAAATTGATGCGGCTTCTGTCACACCGCTGATGTCCCTCGCCTATGCTGAGCGGCACCAGATTCTGGCGGTAGAAGTGAATGAAAACGAAATTCTCGTAGCCAGCGCTCAACCCTGGCACAGAGGCTGGGAAGACAACCTCAAACACATAAACCGCCGTGAAATTAAGCGGGTTGTGAGTAACCCGGCTGAGATTCGTCGTTACACCGGTGAGTTCTATAAACTGGCCAAATCCATCACCGGAGCCAGTAAAGAAGGTGGCATTAATGCTATCAATACCGGCAATCTGGAACAGCTTCTCCAGCTGGGCGATGCCCAGACCCCCGATGCCAACGACCAGCACATTATCAATATTGTGGACTGGCTGCTGCAATACGCCTTCGACCAGCGGGCCAGTGATATCCACATTGAGCCGCGCCGTGATAAAGGTCATATCCGCTTCCGTATCGACGGTGTTCTCCACACGGTTTACGACATGCCCGCACAGGTGCTGGCTGCAGTGAACAGCCGCCTGAAAATTCTTGGCCGGATGAATGTGGCCGAGAAACGCAAACCCCAGGATGGCCGTTTGAAAACCCGCTCCACTGAAGGCAGTGAAGTGGAGCTGCGTATATCTACACTGCCCACCGCCTTTGGCGAAAAAATGGTGATGCGAATTTTTGACCCGGATGTCTTGCTGAAGGGTTTCCATGATCTCGGCTTTTCCAAAGACGACGACAAACGCTGGCACCAGATGGTGAGTCGGCCAAGCGGCATTGTGCTGGTAACCGGCCCTACAGGTTCCGGCAAAACCACCACGCTCTACTCCACTTTGAAGGAGCTGGCTACATCCAGGGTGAATGTGTGTACTATTGAAGACCCCATTGAAATGGTAGAGCCGTCGTTTAACCAGATGCAGGTACAGCATAATATCGACCTGACCTTTGCCAGTGGCGTACGGGCACTTTTACGACAGGACCCGGATATCATTATGGTGGGTGAGATTCGTGATCTGGAAACGGCAGAAATGGCGATACAGGCTGCACTCACCGGACACCTTGTGCTGTCCACTCTGCACACGAACGATGCTCCCTCTGCTATTACCCGTCTGCTGGAACTCGGAGTGCCGGATTACTTGATTCGGGCAACTGTGCTGGGGGTTATGGCACAGCGTCTGGTAAGAACCCTGTGCCCGGATTGCAAAGCACCTGCGCCCATTGATAAACAGGCCTGGAAAGAGCTGACCCGCCCCTGGGTGGCCGAACCACCATCCATGGGCGCAAAAGCTGTAGGGTGTTTAAACTGCCGACAAACAGGCTTTCGTGGCCGTGCCGGTGTGTATGAGATTATGCCCCTGGAGGGTGTAGTGCGGGATCAACTGGGAGAACGTACCGATGTGGATAAAATGCGCTCGGCGGCTATCCGCAATGGCATGCACACACTCCGGCTGAGCGGTGCACAAAAGGTGGCTGCAGGATTAACGACAGTGGATGAAGTGCTACGGGTTACGCCGGTAACAACGCTGAGTTGAGGGCATCAGGCGTTGTAAACCAAGGCAGCAAACGACAGGGTCATTACGGTCAGGGATGTGAATAACAGCGCAATCTCTGGCCGCGTTAACTGATCATTATTCAGGTTCTTCATAGTACTGCTCCGTGTACATCAAACTCCTCACGTCCTTCCAGTATAGAAGCCTGCTCCAGCCTACTGATTTTGTAGGAGAAAACCGGATAAAAGCGCCATGCACGGGTTTATTCCCTTTTGTGCAGCAGGAAAAGGTGCCGATTAACAGGCTTGCGTGATGGGATTTGTCGGAATATTGAAGGGAAAAAGAGGGCTTTTTGAGCGAATGGCCGGAAACGTCAAAGTTTCCGGCCATGCTTTAAAACAGTGTTTTAAGGCATCAGGCGCCTAAGTAGGCCTTACGCACATCATCGTTGACCAGAAGGTTTGCGCCGGTATCCGCCATAACAATCCGCCCGTTTTCCAGAACATAGCCACGGTCGGCCAGTTTCAAAGCCTGATTCGCGTTTTGCTCCACCAGAAAGACAGTCATCCCATCATCCCGCAGTTTCTCGATAATGTCGAAAATCTGCTGAATGATAATGGGCGCCAGGCCGAGAGATGGCTCATCCAGAAGCAAGAGTTTTGGGCGACTCATCATGGCACGGCCAATAGCCAGCATCTGCTGTTCACCGCCAGACATTGTGCCGCTGCGCTGATCAAAGCGTTCCCTCAAACGGGGGAACAGCTGCAGCACATGCTCCAGCATCTCGGCCTTGTATTCATTAGTTTCAAAGAAACCACCCATATCGAGATTCTCTTCCACCGTGAGGCGGGAGAATACACGACGCCCTTCCGGCACAATGGCAATGCCCGAGCGCATAATCTCCGGTGTTTCCCAATCGGTAATGTCCTGCCCTTCAAACACAATGTTGCCTGTGCTGGGGTGAGGATCACCACACAGCGTCATCAGCAGAGTGCTTTTTCCTGCGCCATTGGCACCAATCAGAGTAACGATCTCGCCCTGTTGAACCTCAACGGAGATGTTGTCCAGTGCCTGAATTTTTCCGTAGTGAGCAGAAACGTTTTCAATCGACAGCATCACGCTTCCCCCAGATAGGCTTTGATTACGTCAGGGTTGTTTTTGATCTGTTCCGGCGTGCCATCGGCCAGAGGTGTGCCTTGGTTAATCACGTAGATATGATCGGAGATTTCCATCACCAGTTTCATATCATGCTCAATCAGCATGACTGACACGTCGTGGTGATCTCGCAGGTCACAGATCAGCTCATCCAGCTCTTTGGTTTCCTGGGGGTTCAGACCAGCGGCGGGTTCATCGAGCATCAGCATATCCGGTCGGGTGACCATGCAGCGGGCGATTTCCAGCCTGCGCTGCTGACCGTAGGCAAGATTTCCTGCATCGCGGTTGGCCATCTCGGTGAGATTCACTTTGTCCAACCAGTAGGCTGCGCAATCCAGAGCTTCACGCTCACTGCGGCGGTAAGCGGGAGTCTTAAACAGGCCGGACAACAGGTTAGTATTCAAATGCCGGTGCTGGGCAACCAGCAGGTTTTCCAGCACCGTCATGCTTTTAAACAGACGCACATGCTGAAAGGTGCGCACGATTCCCTTGAGGGAGATTTCGTGGTTCTTGCTGCCGGTGATGTTTTCGCCCCGATAGCGAATACGGCCATCGGACGGTTTGTAGAAACCGGTCAGGCAGTTGAAGACCGTCGTCTTTCCCGCGCCGTTAGGGCCAATGATGGAAACGATCTGCCCTTTTTCTACATTCAGCTTCACCTTATTCACGGCTATCAGACCACCGAAACGCATGGTCAGGTCATCCACTTCCAGCAGGTTTTGCTTTTTGTTCTGACTGCTCATATCCAATACTCCCTCAAGCGGCCTGGGCTGGTTTGCGTGAAGCGGATGAGCTTTGCTCATCGTTATCCTTGAGCGCGATATGAGGGCGCTTCATAGGTATAAGACCAGCAGGGCGCCAGATCATCATAAACACCATCAGCAGGCCGAACATCAACATACGGTATTCGTTAAATTCCCGGGCCAGCTCGGGGAGTACGGTCATAATAATGGCTGCAAGCACCACACCCATCTGAGAGCCCATGCCTCCAAGCACCACAATGGCAAGGATGATGGCGGACTCAATAAATGTGAACGACTCTGGGCTGATAAAACCCTGGCGGGCGGCAAAGAAGGTTCCGGCAAACCCGGCAAAGGCCGCGCCGATAGTAAAGGCGGATAGTTTGATAGCAGTTTTGTTCATACCCAGAGACTGACAGGCAATGTCGTCTTCTCGCAATGCTTCCCACGCCCGGCCAATGGGCATACGCAACAGGCGGTTGATCACCCACAGGGTGACAATTACCAGCACCAGCGCCAGCAGGTAAAGGAAAATCACCTTGTAGCCGCTGGAGTAGTCAATGCCGAAAAATTCGTGGAAGGGGATATTGCCTTCTTCCTTGGCACGGCGAGAGAATTCCAATCCAAACAGTGTGGGCTTGGGAATCTGGCTGATGCCGTTAGGGCCGCCGGTGATGGACGTCCAGTTCAGCAGCAGGATGCGGATAATTTCACCAAAACCAAGGGTGACGATGGCAAGGTAATCCCCCCGCAGTCGTAACACCGGGAACCCAAGAATAAAGCCGAAGAACGCAGCAATCAGGCCACTAATGAGCAAACAGCTCCAGAAATCCAGCCCGAGATACTGATTCAGCAGAGCGTAGCTGTAAGCGCCTACGGCGTAGAAACCCACATAACCCAAATCCAGCAGTCCTGCCAAACCCACAACAATATTCAGGCCAAGACCAAGCATCACATAGATAAGTGCCAGGGTGGCCAAATCCACAGAGCCACGGGAGGCATAAAAAGGCCAGATAATTAAACCTGCCAGCACAAAGGCAATGGTCAACTGTTTAAGACGAGGGTGTTTTTCCCCCTGGGCTTGAAGAGCTTCAGTGAGGCCCTGCTCCGGTAAGGGCAAGGCATTCCTGAAAGTCTGCCAGCTGCTGGTGATAGGGGAGCGGAACAGCTGAAATACGAACAACACAGCAAGGGCGATAGCCAGTGCTTCAATCCGAACCGGATCAGCAAAGGTAATCGCCAGCCCCGTACCGTCCGGAACCAGCTGAACGCCCATCATAAAACTTGCCAGAATCACAAAGACAATCGAGGTAATAATGGCATTTTTGAAATTGACTGCATTCATACTTTCTCTACCTCTGGCTTGCCGAGGATTCCTGACGGACGGAACAGCAGGATCAGAATCAACAGGCTAAAGGCGACAACATCTTTGTATTCCGAACTGAAGTAACCAGCGGTCATAGACTCCGTTAAACCCAGCAGCAGGCCGCCCAGCACCGCGCCGGGAATACTGCCAATTCCGCCGAGAACGGCAGCGGTAAAGGCTTTCAGGCCCGCAAGAAAACCGATGTAAGGGTTGATAACGCCGTAGTGAAGGCTGAGAAGTACACCCGCAACCGCTGCCAGCGCAGCACCAATCACAAAAGTGAGGGCGATCACATTGTTGGTGTTGATGCCCAGCAGGCGGGTCATGCCCATATCCTCCGCACAGGAGCGGCAGGCGCGGCCAAGACGAGATTTGGAGATAAACACTGTCAGAATCGTCATGCTCACAAGAGTGATGGCGAAGATGATGATCTGCATATACGACAGAGACGCTTGAAAGCCACTCTCCGCGCCAAAAGAAAACCCACCTTCAATCAGGCTGGGCATGGCGATATCCCGGGAACCCTGTGCCAGACGCACATAGTTCTGCAGGAAGATGGACATACCAATGGCGGAGATCAGAGGAATCAGACGGTTACCGCCCCGTAACGGTCGGTAGGCCACCCGTTCTATGGAGTAACCGTAGGTACTGGTAATAATGATGCTGATAATGAAGGCGGCCACGAGCATCAGTGTTACGCTGTCGATACCAATCATGGCAAGGCCCGCCAGTACAATAAACGACACATAACTGCCGATCATGTACACCTCACCGTGAGCAAAATTGATCATGCCAATAATGCCGTAAACCATGGTATAGCCAATGGCGATCAGGGCGTAGGTGCTGCCCAGGGTGAGGCCGTTCAGAATCTGTTGTATAAGGTAAAGACCGGAATCCCCCATACATACTCCTCGTTCTTTTTATAGTGTTCAGAACTCGTGGTTCCGTTTCTTGTTTTTGTTATGCAGCTTTTGAATGCATGCTTTTGGTGCGTGTGCGCCGCTATCTTCTCACAGCCGAGAAGTGCAAAACAGAGGAAGCCCCCGACTTTGGATGCAAAACCGGGGGCTTCTTTTGTTAATAAATTTTAAGGGAGAGTTTTAGTCTATTGGTTCAACGCTAAGGTCGTTACGCTCCAGACCACTCAAACGATGCTCCTCTTCTTCCTGGGTTTCATAGTTTTCATCGTCCACCACTGGAATCGCTTCATCCACACTAAACCTCATGGTTGTGGGCGCAGAGTAGTTGGGCACATCGTCGTAGGTGTACTTCTCCTGCCCCGCCCCGCATAAAGTGATGCACTGGTAGCAGAGGCTGCCCCCAAACAGTTTGTAGCGGCACGGCTGGGGCGAGCTGTTCACGCGCTCGACCCTTGTGCCGCTTGGTGGAACTGGCTGGATCAGTAGATTGCTGAGAGGGCATCCAAAAAGCTGCGGGCGAAAACCCTGCTCCGGATCCGGCGGGTGTGTGTGGCGGTTTGTTATAACTATCGGCATAAGGTGCAGCCGGGGGTAGAAGCACGTAAAGATCTACAGGTGCCGAAGGCTATTTGTGAGCAGTTTGGGATGCCTTATGCTCACTTTGAGCGGGATTACCGGTATTGGGTGCGGTGGTTTGCGATGAGGTAGAGTTTCTATCGTTGCGGCAAGTCACATCGTGAGAAAAAGATTGTGCTAGTATCCCTTCCTCATTGCTTTTTGTAGGAGGGGGTATATGACAACGGAAGTTGTTGTTATGAACAAGTCTGCGGTTGCTATGGCAGCAGATAGTGCTGTTACTATCTCTGGAGGTAGTCAAAGCACCCCTAAAATATATAACAGCGTCAATAAGCTTTTTCAGCTCTCAAAGTACTCCAGCGTAGGCATAATGGTATATGGTGGAGCTGAAATGATGGGGGTTCCGTGGGAAACAATTATAAAGATGTACAGGCAAAAACTAGGTAGTCGACAGTTTGAACGCTTGGAGGAATATGCTAATGATTTCTTTGATTTTTTGCAGAATGATAGCTCTCTCTTCTCTGGTGAAATGTGCTCAATGTTTCTTCGAGACCACATCTTAGCCATTCTAGAAAAGTTGTTCCATCCTCTTGAAGATATCCTCAAAGAGGCTAGCCAATCGGGTGCAGACATATCTGAGACGCCTTCCAAATTGGTTAGGGTTCTAGGTAGCTCTCTGGCCCAGGCTATTTTATCGTTAAAAAACGCCCCACTTATAGATAGAGCAGATGGTCATTTTTGTGGTCAGCTTGTTCAAGCTGTGCGCACGTTCTTGGAAGATCATTTTGAGAACCTGACTAAAGGCTTCCCTTTGGAAGAATTTTCGCAAGATTTGTATGAAAAATTCTCTGCTCAAATTATAGAGGTCATAGTTAAAGCCTTTGTGGTTAGACAGGCTTACACCCAACAGATATCAGGGTTGGTGATTGCTGGTTTTGGGGAAAAGGATTTGTTTCCAGCCACGCTCTCATACACTGTGGAGGGCGTATATAAAAGGGTGAAGTATTGGCGGGACGAGCATCTATCAGGCAGTATAGATGTAACTATTCAGCCCCCCTAACCTGAAGC
>NZ_SMME01000743.1 GCF_009711465.1 Parendozoicomonas verongulae
AGAATTCATCGCTATCAAGCCTGCTGGAGCCGGGATAACTGTTTATTCTGGAGGGTAGGAATACATTGAAATACGGTAGGAGCCTGGGACAGGTCGCTATGAAATACTTCATATTGTGTTTATCACTGATTGTTCATTCGGCGGCGTATGCCGAAGTTATTAAGCAAAGCTCTTCGGGTATTTGTCACAGCACGACCAGCCCTTACTACGAAAGGGTTAAAAAATTCACAGCCTACAGCAGCCTGGAAGAATGTCTTAATGCTGGTGGGCGGCTACCCAAAAACGCCAAGGGGCAGAGGGTTGAGCAGTCACACTCTAGTGCAACGACACAATCAAGTGAGCCTGTGGAACACAGCTCAAGAAGTGGAGCACCGAAATATAAGCGCAGTTACTTTGGCAGGTGGGATGACGAAGACTCCGATTGTATCAATACACGCCATGAGCTTCTCATAAAACAAAGCACAAGCACTATTGATACAGGAGCCAACAAGTGCACGGTTGAAACCGGACGATGGTTGGATCCTTACACGGGTAAAACGTTCTACAAAGCGAAAGATGTAGATATTGATCATCTCGTTCCCCTGAAGTGGGCATGGGATCACGGAGCCCATGCATGGAACGCCGACAAGAGAAAGAGGTTTGCGAACGACGAATCGAATTTGTTTGCTGTGCAGAACAGCGTGAATCGGGAAAAAGGTGCTCAAGGCCCCCTAGAGTGGCTGCCACCAGCCACTTCATTCCACTGCCAGTACATTCTTCGTTTCACACGAGTAGCTAAGAGTTATGGATTGGTGTTTTCCAAGTATGAGCAAAAGCAGCTAGACAGCCTACGCCAAAAGAAATGCGGTAGATAATACCAAACTAACTCTAGCCCTTCCCTCGAAGAGACTGTTCTTCTGATAAAAATGAGGGCTGTAGATCCATTCGCTGAATTGGCCACCCAATACACTCTTCTGCATATGAATCTGGCACAGCTTCAGGCAGTGCCAGCCTTTCTTATACTGCGCCAATAATTGCTTACAATTCCACTTGATCCCCTTCGGCAGGCTCATCAAAAGTTCTGATACAATGTGAGCTCTATAACCTATGATGCCTTTCTGTATACATAATGAAGCAAAGTTTTGATGACTCAGACTACTGGAAAGGAATAATTCTTTTTGGACTGAACGCTGCAACCTACAAGATGGGGCTCGCAAGAACCCTGATTAAGTTCGTAAGACAAAGCAAGCAGCAGGTTTCATGGGATGAGCTGTCAGCAGCGTACCTGAATCAATACATAGAGCGCCTCGCCACCGGCAATATGCCTCAACAAGGCAACCCTACCCGATTGACCGTCATGGAAAGAATTGTGACACAGCTTCAGTTGGGCAATATCACCCTTACTGAGGCTGTGGACCGTGTTTCGGAACAGGCCTTTGTGGATGTTGTTCCAAGATTCCAAACCATCGGTAGAGATAAAAACATTGTCAGCGGACACTTCTATGATATTAAGCAGGGCGAATATCTATACCTTAAGGACTCTCTTCTGGGCTTTAATGACGAACAGTTAGCAGAGCTTGATAAAGAGGTTATAGCTCGCTGGAGCCTTCTAGAAGGTGCTTTCTCTATCAATCAGACACAGTTTGAGCTGGCTAATGACATCCGTGAAATATACCTCAAAGATGGGTACAGTCGCAGACAGCTAACAAATAACATCCCATTTCTGACTGGCTATCAGGGTAACGTTTGTTTTTACTGTGGTGAGCCTATGCCTTTGGATGACATTCATGTTGACCATGTTCTCCCAAGGCAGGTTGTTATGCATGATGAGATCTGGAACCTGGTTCTGAGTCACGGAGATTGTAACCTCCTGAAGTCAGATAAACTTGTTGGGCCTCACTTCATTGAGAAATTGATTGCTCGTAATGAAAATATCATGGGCAGCAACCACCCTTGGAAACATAAGATAGCAACAGCTTTAGGTGTTACACCTATACGCAGGGGAAAGAATCTGACCCAGCATTACAACAATGTAAAAACAGTGCTAGGGAACAACTATTGGGGAGGAGCTGCGGGTTACAATCCTGCTACAGACCCGTTTTACCGCAAGCTAATCACTGTACTGAATAACTCCAGATGACCATAGATTTCTATAACATAAACGCTGATAGCTTTTATGAATCAACCATTGATGCTGACATGAGTCAGCAGTATGCACGGTTTACAGAACACCTCCCTGCGAATGCCTCTGTACTAGATGCTGGTTGCGGATCTGGTAGGGATAGCAAGGCTTTCCTTACCATGGGCTATGATGTCACCGCTTTTGATGCGTCACATGAAATGGTGAGTCGCGCCAAAGCACTCACAGGACTTGATATCCAACTGAAGCAGTTTGATCAGTTTCAAACTGAGCGGCAATTCGATGGTATTTGGTCCTGTGCCTCTCTACTTCACATTTCGCTGATAAACCTTCCTGCCATATTAAGTAGACTTGAAGGAATGCTTAGTGCTGGTGGTGTGTGGTATCTGTCCTTCAAGTACGGGATTGAAGAGCGAGAGAAAGGTGGTAGGCACTTTACTGACCTCAACGAGAATGCGCTTGAAAACCTAATCAGACCACTCACCAGGCTACAGATTCAATCCGTATGGATTACCGATGACGTTCGTCCTGGCAGGGATGAACAATGGCTAAACGCGATCCTCAGAAAGCAATAATTTATATTGTGCAGATGTAGAAACATCGTCCTGCTTGATACTTGGAACAATCGACTACCGGAGGGCCATGACAAACTACGGGCCTCCGTACTCAAGCATTGAAACAAAAAATCGAGGCTCTGAAGTGCACACTATGCAAGATGTAGCCTCATCCTGTGTCGGCCGGCTTTGCTACATCACCTTTTCATTTTCTCCTTGCCGCCCGGCACCAGTTCAACAAACCCATCCTTCAAATCCAAAATATTCAAAAGCTTTTCTTTCTTGTGAAGGGGGGTCTTGAGTGATGTATAGCTGGTCGAGTACCCCGCCTTACCCAAGAGCTCTTTCAATCTGACCCTTGCTACACCTTCTTTGAGCTTCACCAGAAGGTAGTAAAAGAGATCAGACTGATTATTTTTCAACTCATAGATTTCTCCAGTCGTGTTATCACGAATGTAGCTTTTATCTGCAGGCATCTCGAACGGTAAGTCCGCAAATTCCGAGGGGGCTGCTTGAAAGATATTATCGAGCAATCTTGGGTCAATCTGCAGATGACCGGACCAGGGATCCAGACTCTCACCAATGACCAATACCCTCCGAATACCCGGTAAATTTTGATAGATGTGTGGAGTCGAGACTCCGGAAAACAGCAACCCTGAAGTGCCTTCGGCTCTACTGGCAAGAACATCCCTGATCTCTTTATACCGGGATACGAGCCTGCGAACATACCAGACGGGCATAGAACCATAAGAGGTTTTCACTTGACCAATTTCCCACAAAATTCCGGGGATATGCTCAATAGGTGGTACTGATGCCGTGAGAGGAAGCATGTTGGCCAGATGCAGGGGCAACAACTTGTCCTTCAGGGCATAGTGCAAGAGCTGTTCTGCTTCGACGTCTATAACGCCTTCGTCTTCGTCAACAAAGGTGCACAGCTGTCCCGTCTTGGGATTGGTGATCACTGGATATTTCTCAAAATCGATCCAGACACAAGAACGGTCTTCAAATTCAGTCATCAGTCTGGCCTGCTTGAGAGCCTCAATGGATTTGGAGGGTTCTCTAAACGAAACTTCCAGTGTTTCCCTGGGGTAAGAGTCAACACACTGGTGATCAGCGATCTGATAAACCCAGTGCAGTGCATCATGTGGAATCATTGCGTCTCCTTCGCCTGTGAAATACCCCAGTGGGGCAGGTAGATGGTTTCAAACCGCTCCTTCGTCGCGTTATCTGGATATTTCCTGAAAGTACAACTGGTGCGGGTCAAATGGATAATCACTTCATTGAAGTGGGAGCTATTGCCAGGAGCCCGACAAATACAACGCAGTGTTCCTGAACGGATAACATGGGGGCTCAGAAACGGATTTTTATCTTCATACTTGTCATCCATCATCTGGTGAAAAGTTCTCCCAACGCCACTGAATTTTCGGTCTTCCATCAGGCCTTTCTCAGATATAGCGATACAGGTACCGATAATGTCCACGGTTTCCACACCGTTAATCTTGGGGAGGGCAAGTTCCATGGAGAAGCATGAAAGATTATTTAACCGACGAGAGATATCTTTTACCGGCGCATTATCCAGAAGAATCAGCCCCACCAGTTTGGCAATTTGGGTTCGTTCCTTCTTGTTACCACCAGCAATTTCGATTTCTCCCACGCCCCAGTCGTACAAAATGACAAACTGGCCTGTGGGTTGCCACAGTGTGCGGATCAGCCTGCCTTTCTTATCAAACGTCATGGCAGTTTGCGGATCCTTCTGGTGAAAGACATTAAGCTGGATGATGTCCGAGTTAGGGTGTGAGTAGGAGGACACTTTGCAGTATTGTCCTCCCTCGGTCGTGCGGATAATCGCATCCTCAAAGGTCGAACGACGTGCTTCTATCGCACTGTGGGCAATACCAGGATCCGTTTCAAACAGGCTCCAGCCACGTGACTTACCTTGAACATTCTGGAAGTCGAGTAGGGTCTCAGCAGAAGTGAATGCGTTCTGACTCTGGCGAAAAACCCAGAGGCAACGATCAAAATCATCAGTGAGTGATGCCAGTTCACTGACATCGCTGTAAACCTGATAAAGAGCATGAAGACCATTGGCATTGGCCAGACGATTGATACGACGGATATCTTCGTGTATCAGGCTCTGATCAAACTCAGAAAGCTGGTCAACGAAGGCGGAGAGTTCATTAGGAAGGGACATGAAATTGTCCCAGTCAGTGTCATCCGGTGGTGTCCACTCCCGAAAAGCAAACCACTCTTTGATGCTTTGCGCTTCGGCCCGGCTGGCCAGATCAATCAGTGCTTCCATTGCACCTCCTGAGTTCTATTGTTTTTGTGGGACTGCTTCCTCGCCTTATTACTACTGTGTATATAAACAGTTAATTTAAAAGCGTAGTCACCAACTGTCAACAACCTTTTTTTTCCTTTCTCAACCGCCAATACCCCGCAACTCCCTGATCGACGTTATTTGTTTTCCTGCAGACAATAAAACCATCACCACCGCAGAAGGATGGCAGTGACGATGGATATAAAACTTACTCATAAACGACAACAGGAGATTTGCAGCTTGCTAGCTAAAGCTATACAGAGACATCAAATCAGACAGAGTAGCCAACACTGTCGACTGGCTAAAGAGCCAAACCCATGCCTGTATGTGCCTCCCTTACACGATAAGAGAGACCAATGATGACACAGAAAAAACAGGGATCGCTCGCAGCTAAAATCGCCGGTTTACCCAAACTCAGCAACATCGAGTTGCACAAACTCTGGCGTGACCTGTACGACAAAGAGCCACCAAAACTCAGTCGCCTGCTCATCATTCAAAAGCTGGCCTGGCGTATTCAGGAAGTAACACTCGGGGGACTAGAGGAAGAGGCAAAGGCACAGCTAGATAAGGATATCCGAGTGTTATCTCGCAACGGAAGCATTGGAAAGCCAAAGATCGAACAAACCAAAGCGGGCGTAATTTTTGAGCGTATCTGGAATGGCAAAGTCTATCGGGTCAAAAGCCTGGAGAAAGGCTTCGAGTATGAAGGTGCCTACTATCGTAGTTTGTCAGCGATTGTTCGAGAGATAACCGGGCAGCACACCAGCGGGCCACGCTTCTTTGGCATTAAATCAGGGTAAGGATATGGATATAAAATCTGGTTCTAATAATGAGAAAGGCCCTGTGCGGTGTGCCATTTACACCCGCAAGTCCACTGAAGAAGGATTGGAGCAGGAGTTCAATTCTCTCCATGCCCAGCGAGAGTCGGCGAAAGCCTATATCCAGGCCCACCGGGGCGAAGGTTGGCTGGTTCTGCCTGATTACTACGACGATGGTGGCTTTTCTGGTGGGAACACTGAGCGCCCTGCTCTACAAAGGCTTTTGACGGATGTCGAAGCTGGGAAAGTAGATGCAATCATAGTTTACAAGGTCGACCGACTGGCCAGAAATATCGCGGACTTCGCTAGGCTGGTGGAGTTACTTGACCGACACGATGTCGCTTTTATTTCTGTCACCCAGCACTTCAACACCGGCGACAGTATGGGGCGGCTGACGCTTAACATCCTGATGACGTTCGCCCAGTTTGAGAGGGAGGTGATCGGCGAGCGGATTCGAGACAAGATCGCGCTTTCTAAGCAGAAAGGAAAATTTACTGGTGGCCGAGTACCAACAGGATACACCCTGAAGGATCATCGGCTTGTCATCCATCCCAAGGAAGCCGCCGGTATTCAGATGCTGTTCCAGGAGTATGCGCAAACAGGCTCACTGGCAGAAGCTTGCCGTCGTACCAATCGGGCGGGTTACCGTACCAAGAAAGTGGTGTTTGAGAGTGGCAAGACTTCTGGAGGTGGCCCTTTTACCGGCAAGGCCGCCTGGCATATTGTCCGTAACCGTATCTATCTGGGGGAGACTCCCCACAAGGGGCAGTGGTATCTGGGAGAGCACCCAGCCATTATCGATCAAGGTCTTTGGGCTGAGGTCGAAGTGCGACATAAAGAGGATTTGACGAAGCGAAAGAAAAAGTCTCGGCAGTACGGTCAGGGCAGTTTCCTCAATGGGTTGGTGTATGGCAGTGACGGTGTTCTATTGGCTTCCAAAACCACCTACAAAACTGATGATAAGGGCAACCGAAGAAAGAAGTACCGCTACTTTATCAGTGCTGTGGTGAATACAGAGGGGTATCAGGCAGCTCCATTACCCCCTGTCGCCGCCACAGAGTTGGAAGATGTTGTTTTAAATTGCCTGGGTGAGATGCTAAGGGCTCCGGAATATTGCCATCAGGTTCAACGCCTGCTGCAAGCGGAAGGTTGTAATCCTGCCCAGTTAAAAGACGGATCCGTTTTCAATACCTTGAGTGATATTGGCCAGATCTGGGAGCTGCTATTCCCCGAGGAGCAGAGACGCCTGTTTCACCTGCTGGTGGAGCGAGTCACTGTTGGCAAAGATTTCCTGGCCATTCTTTATAAAGCCAATGGACTCGCTTCCGTGCTGGCGGAAGTGGAAGCTGGAAAGCAACAGCAGGAGAGTTTGCCATGCCCATAAAAAGTACCGGCGCGAAAACCCTAACAGTCCACCAGCAGAATGGCACCATTGAAGTGCGCATTCCTATTCGCTGGATCAAAGCCAAGGGACAGCGGCGGATTCATTCTCGGACAGCCATTACCAAGCCCATTATCGATGAAACCCTGCGTACCAACCTGATCAAAGCCCATCGTTGGGAACGCAAGCTGCTACGGGGAGATGCCACCAGCATTCAGGAGTTGGCGCGTTTGGAGAAGGTGGATAAGAGTGATCTTTCCAAGATTCTGCGACTGACGACGCTAGCTCCGGATATACAGACGGATATTTTGCTGCGGCGAGGGAAGTGGCCCTTAACCTGGATTCAGGTCAAGGCTGGGTTTTCTTTGGAATGGGGGGAGCAAATGAAGAGGATGACTGTAAGTCAGGACAAACTTCTTCCTTGAAGCATGGAAAAGAAAGAAAAAAATGGCACTATACACTTTTGGTTTAGCGGATCGCCCCCCATTTGAAAAACAATGTTGAGGAAATCGTCGGCGGTAGCGTACCCAGAAAATATAAGGTTAGTGTTTGCCTGAAAGTGGTAGAGCTATGTGGAAGATTGTCTTCTGACTTGATCATGCGCCAAGGATGTAGTCAAGAAGCGCGCACTTAACCAAGAGAAGCCTAAGTTCTAGTTTTATGAAAGAAATCATTTCCATTGAGATGTCAAATGAAATTATCTTATATCTATATTGATAGCCATATGTCATTGTTAAAAATCGGCATACCGATCAATGGTTCTCACAAGTGTAACTACGCGAAAGGAAAACTAAACCTAAAGTATACGCCAGATGATACAGATTATTACCAAGGTTTGGAGTGTAGTGCAATCATTGGTAAGAACGGAGTCGGAAAAAGTACAATACTTGATTTTATTGAGGTTGCATATGAGGGAACTGATTCTAGCGGAGTGATCGTATGGTTTGATGATGTCAAGTACAAATACCATGTATGCCCAATTAATCTTTACATTGATGAGGCAGCGATCAAAAGCAAGATTGATTTTGTTGTAGAAAGTGATTTTCAGAAGTTTATTCGAAGGTGCAAATTAAAACTTATAAAGGCAAATAATTTGACCGGAGTTGAATCAAACACCTTTTCCGCCAAGAGAAAATCAAATTCATTCATTCATGACATGACCCTTTCTCAATATGCAAAAGGGAGCAAAAGGGTTGTTACTCAGAGAACCAATAGGTTAATTAAGTACTTCAATGGAAGTTCATTTTTCAAAGCGTCGGAGAGACCTAAAGTCAAGTTTACATTCCAATTTAAATCTTCATCGAAAGCATATCTAAAATCGTTATTGCATAATAATGACATTATCAGATCGGAGAAAATATCGCATGAGGAAAAGAAAGCTTTAACACATCAGCTAAATAATGACATAGCTCACATC
>NZ_SMME01000154.1 GCF_009711465.1 Parendozoicomonas verongulae
CGGGTGAAGGCGCGGGGCAACAGATCAAGGGTGATTTCATCTTTGATCTGGTCCTTCTCTTTCCTGAAGACTTTGCGCCCCTGATCCACTTCAATCTGCTCCACCTTTTCGCGGACAGCATCATTCACCACAAAAGAGGGCAGCAGGCGTTCTTCTTTCTGCATGCACAGCAACAGGTGGTGGCTGGTGGTATGAACCAGCTGACGGGAGCCTGGGCAGGGTGGTACAAACCCCGCACTCACCAGCTGAGTTTTGCCCGTGGGGCGGAACGGCTGTTCCTTGAGCGCATCCTCCAGCTG
>NZ_SMME01000645.1 GCF_009711465.1 Parendozoicomonas verongulae
CGCTTCAGGTTAGGGGGGCTGAATAGTTACGCCATTTCTAGAACCTGAAAGTGTGTAGCGGGGGTCTTTTCTTTCTTTGGATGCGGGGATACGGAAATTGTCGCAAACAGGATTATTGCACCAGTTCACTTCAATCCCGTCGATCTCAGGAGGTATTCTTGGGTCGTCGCCAGCCTTTGGCTTAAAATCTTGCCTGTCCATGTCCGTATACTGCCAAGCCTAAACTCAGCAGTACAGGACATTTCTGTTAGAGATACTGTCTATTTATCCACACTTTGCTCGAACGCCTTGGAATCAGGGGTTCCTATGATTCCTAAACCCAAATCCGAAGCCTGGCTGCTCTGTGCTGTTGGTAACAGGTATCAACATTGTGAGCGTCTGGAGAATGAGTCCGGGAATGATAACGCCCTGAACCCTCTGAAAGCTCAGCTTGAGGAGGCCTTGGGAGAACCCGCAAGCAGGGAGTTGCTGGTCGATAAAGTCAATAACGGCGAGATTGATGTTCATCGGATTGACATGCCCAGTTTGAACAAGTTTAAAGAACGGTTGGATGAAGTACTTCGCGCTGTGTAATCTACGGCCAGATATTTATTGTTTCCGGCCAGCCCCATATTGGCGGACAGTTATGAGAGTTTTCTATGCAATCTCCTGAAATTCAGGACAACCTGACCCGGCTATTCAAGGATCATCGGGTCGTTTTCTGGCAAGACCCTGACGCTGAGTATCTGGAGTCTATCGAAACTTTGGTTCCAGAACATGTCCAGCTTATCAACCTTAATGCAGCCCAAGCTTAAGGTGAAAGTGGATCTTGAACTGGGCGACTTCACGCAGCAGTTTTTACTGTACGAGCCTTACCGACAGCCTTCAGCGGAAAATGACTGGCTACTGAATGTTCGCCTTTATGCGGCGCCTTTATGCGGCGCCTTTTGCCGCAGACCGCAGTACCCAGCTTCTTCAGCAGCTTGGTCTGGGTTCTTCTCAAGATCGTATGACCCTGCGGGATCATATCAGCCTGCGAAAGAAGTTCTTTGCCAGCAAAGCACGGCTAAGCGCGTTGCAGAAGCGGGTGGAGGCAACGGATACTGCTGATATTCTGGATCGCAAGATGATGGCTGTGCTGGCCAGGTGCCCCACTGATGATCTGACGTCTCTGGTGATTACGCTGTTTATGGATCTGGCAAACGCTGAATCCCTTGATGCTGATAGTCGGTCTCTGGCAGAGATTGCCAAATTCGGGCTCGAAGCCAGCTTCTGGCAGCAGGTTGAAACTGGTTTTGGTTTTGCCTCGGAGAGTCCTTCTCTCAAGAACCTCCTGCTAAGCATGCTGGTAATGGACTTTCATACGTAGGACATTAAGCACACCCAATAGCCCCCAACCCCAGAGCTGAGCGCCCAGTGCGCTTGTCTCTGGCTGGATGTTCCCGTTTTCCATTTTCTTGCCAAAACTTGCACAATATTTTCAGCGCGCGAAGCGTGTGGTGTTTGCTCTTCCGCAGTAAGCCGAGCATCAACTCACCAAACAGATGCGTTCCTGTCATGGCTGTCTTTCGGGTAGATATTTCGCTATCCATACTCCGCTCGACAGCGTGAGCCAACGGTCGTTTGAGAACGACAACAATAAATGAAGCAAAGATAAGACTGGTAACCAGTGTCACACAGGCTGTATTGAAGCGGTGCCAGCGGGCGTAGGACTTCGTTTCCTTAAAAGCCAGTTCTATCTGCCAGCGCAAGCGATAGGCTAGAAAGATATCCTGAAGAGAAAACGACTCCCGACTAAGGTTAGTCACAACGAATACCCATTTTTTCTTCTGGCCGTTCCAACGTACAACAACACGAAACATATACCCTTTTGCTTGTGACCACTCGACATCCAAGTCCATACAGCCGTCTTTGGGGAAATGGGGCAGAACATCTTTCAGCTTCTGGCCTTCGTAGCGGTGGCAATTTTGCCCATCAGACCGGATGACTTTATGCACAAGCGGGTTGATACTCTGCGGGGCTCGGCAAAGAAAACAGCCCTCACGATCCTGAGAAGCCATGAAATACTCCAAATCGAAGTAGCCTGCATCAATCATCATCAGAGTGTCGCTGAGGTCGCTTATCAAGGCAGGTAAACAATCCCGCTCTGAACGCGTGTCTTCTGTCAGGCTGACACGAACAATATTATCCGTCAGCAAATCCATTGTCGTATGAAGTTCGACGGCAGCGGGAGACACTGTTTTGAAACGTCCTGGCAGAGTCTCCTTCAGCTTGGCAATAACGGCTTGTGACGAACCATCATGCAGCCAGACATGCCGGAATCTGGCAAAGGGGCTGGACGGATCAAAAGAGAGAGTACGTTTGACCATCTTGTCCAGACTGCGAAGGAACAGCCAAACCATCAAAATCACAAATTCTGGTTTGGAAACCTGCTCCCGCCAGGCGTGGTAGGAGACGTGCAATCCTGTCATCTCATTAAGCTTGCGGTGAAGGTCAGCCAGAGATTCTGCATTACTGTCTTTACCAAGGGCAGTCAGGGTGGATAGAACAAGAGCGTGGGGAAGTATCGTCCTGTAGCGAGTCAGAAAGCCGCACTGCTCTGCCATCTTGGTCAGTTGGTTCTCGGAGAATGTGATAGTATTCTCCAATCCAGAAATGAGCCTGAA
>NZ_SMME01000766.1 GCF_009711465.1 Parendozoicomonas verongulae
CAGCAAGTCGCGGTGCGATCCCATGCTGTTCTGAAAGGACTTAAAGATATGCAGGCTATGCTGAAAACCTATGGCGGCAGGATGGCCACAGGTGTGCTGTGGCTGGCGTCCATGCTGCCAGGTGAATATGGAGAAAAGGCTGCCAGACTGCGGCCCTTTATGGTTGATAACAGCCAGGCTGTGATTATTGATATTCGCGAAGCTCTGCACGTTATGTTCGGGTTTAGTCTGGCGGAAGTGTCTGAACTGATGAAATGTAACGACGAATTTGCTGTGCGGGTGTCTGGAGATGATATCCGTATTTTTGAGTACCCTGATGGCCTGCTTGGTGATAAGCCTGATGCGCTTCGTGAGGATTATCGCAGAGTAAAGGCTGGTGGTACTTCCCGGTTAGGTATCGATTACAATGCTGTCATTCCCTGTGCTGGTGAGGTCGCCTTATCCCGGGTGCTGGGTATTCTGTTTGCCTATTCAGACCCTAAATATGTGGAGGCGACCCTTCGCGGAAATACGGAAGCGTTTAAGGATGACTTGTCCGTATCAGCGAAAGTGACACTGATGTGTATGAGAGAGTCTCTCACAATGCTGGAAGAGTATAGGGGGGACGTGTTTTGGGAAGTGTGGCCTGGCCATAAAGAGAAATGGCCTTATTCCAAGGAGGAAACACCATCTGCCATTAATTATCTACAGAGGTATTTCACCCTGTTGATTGAGGGGGAGGTTAAGGAGGCCGGATTGTGTTATCAGAGTATTGGTTTAACTTTAGGCGTGAATGCCCTTACCAGGTTTAAAATGCCCCAATCAGTAGCATCTAAAAAGATGGACGAGGCTGGTTCACCCCCTCAGGAGGTGGATTTAATGTCGGGGATGAGTGCCCTTGCCGTGTCTGATACCCCCACAGAAACATCTAAAAAAATGGACGAGGCTGGTTCTCAGGAGTCGGGTTTAATGTTGATGAGTGGCCTTAATGTGTTTGGTACTTCCAAATCAGAAGCATCTGAAAAAATGGAAGAAAATGGTGGCTCTAAGGTTTAACTCTCCACCACTTCCAGCTGCTGTAAAACAATAACGGCCTGAGTGCGATTGTTCACGCCAAGCTTTCGGAAGATGGCTGTGGCGTGGGCTTTTATACAGGCTTCTGAAACCTGCAATTCCCAGGCGATCTGTTTGTTTCGCAACCCATCCCTGAGCATACCCAGTACTTTGAATTGCTGTGGAGTAAGCGTTGAGACTTTCTCCATGAGCTGTACATTGTCAGAACTGTCGTCTTCCTGCGTGCTCCCCAGATCAGGCGGCGTCCATACATCGCCATCGAGCATGGTGCGCACAGCGGAGGTTAACACCTCCAGAGAAGCAGATTTGGGGATAAATCCACAAGTACCGTATTCAAGAGACTGGCGAATCACACTCCCCTCTTCACGAGCGGAGATAATGGCAACCGGAATGTCTGGAAAGTGAGTGCGCAGGTAGAGCAATGCGGAAAACTCACGGGCCCCGGGAATGTGCAGGTCGAGCAGAATAAGGTCTGGGGTTTCGCCAGACTCAAGATGCTGCTGAAGTTCAGAAAAGCTGCTGCTCTCTTTTAGAGATACGCTATCTATTCCCTGAGTCAGAGCGGTAACCAGTGCGCTGCGAAACAGGGGATGATCTTCTGTGATAAGAATCCGGTAGTTCATAAGCCGGCTTTTTTTGTTGTTTGAATAGAGGGTGCCAGTGCTTGGTGAGGCAGTCAAACCTATTAGATGTGGCTGTTTTTGTTAGTTCGCTGCAGCAGTATGTTAGATATACTTACCAATGCTCACTTCCCTGAAACTGTGCCTTTTTTAACAAGTCTAATGTGAACATTCAACAGTTAAGAGGTCAGGGACGATTTATGGACAAGTTTTCCGGAGCGACTGGGGGTAAAAGCTCTTATCAACCCCAAGGTTTTTATAAGCATCAGCCTATTAAGGAAGAGACGAGTGACCGTAGGGACTCTCCCCCTGTATCATCATCTCGGATGAGTTCGTCCGGAACTGTAAGGCGGCTGACCGAGAGTGAAATGATCGTGCTGGTAGAGCGTCGAAAACAGGGTGGTGTTTTGCTCGGCCGCGGAGGTTTCGGGAATGTCTTGAAAGTCAATGCTCTAACGCTATCCCCCCCAATGGATACGGCATCGTCTCCTTCACCCCATTCTTCTATGTCTTCAGGCACACCTCAATTTCTCGCCGTGAAGGAGTCCGATGGCGTAACGAAAATGGGAAAAAAGAATGCCATGAAGGATCTTGCTCATGAGTGGGAGTTACTCAGAAATCTGAATCACCCTAATATTGTCACGGCCCTTGGGTTTTATCAGGAGCTGGATTGTGCTTATCTGGCTATGCCCTGCTACATCTCTAATTTAGGTAATGCTGTTACAGGTGCTCCCCAAACAACAGAAACCTACAATACCGGTGATCTTGTATCATTCTGCAAAGACATAGCCAGTGGTCTCTATTATCTGGTAGCAGACCGAAAAATTCTCCATCGAGATATTTCCACTCGCAATATTTTTGTTACCCACGATAAGAAAGCTGTTATCGGTGACTTTGGCATAGCAATACCCATAGGCAAGAAAAACAGTGGGCTTGGATATGACTACAATTCCCACGGCTATGTAGCACCGGAGCTGATTTTTAAACAGGCGTTAAACAATATTAACACTGAGACATTTGCATTTGGGCATGTTTTGCGGTGTGTGTTGGCGGGGCGTCCTTACTGTAAGGTCTGGGAGGTGAAAGGTGGCAGAATACACTCGCTGGTACCTGCATTTTTCAGCCAACTTGCTCCGCTTAACCGAGTGATTAAAAAGGATCCGCAGCCTGAGGCCATTGATCAGCTGTTTTATTTAATGACTAAGTGTGTGTCTTTAGAGGAGAAAGACCGGTGCCCGCCCGAAAGATGGGTTAAGGATACTGAGGCGGCAATGAGTAAGCTGGTTTTGACAGGAGGAGAAAGTCTTACTGCCTGTGCTGATGTCTCTGATAGCGAGGACTATAGCCCAAAGTCTAAGAGACGAAAGTATTAGCACTTGCTAGTGTAGCCTTGGCATACAGTTTTAAGCCCAAAAACAATAACAATAAAATGGGAGATCCTCCTATGAGTGATGGTAAGGCGGCAGCGGCCGCTTACTGGAAAGAGAATCTGCGTGTACTTCTGATGCTGCTCTGCGTGTGGTTTGCAGTGTCGTTTGGATGCGGCATTCTCTTTGTCGATACACTGGATAAAATCGTCATTGGTGGTTTCCCTCTGGGCTTCTGGTTTGCCCAGCAGGGTTCTATCTACACCTTTGTGGCGCTGATCTTTGTATATGTGTGGCAGATGAATCGTCTGGATCACAAATACAATGTTGATGAGAAGGAGGTGTAAGCATGGATACTCAAATGCTGACTTACCTCTTTGTCGGTGCCAGTTTTGCTCTCTATATCTTTATCGCCATTCGTTCCCGTGCCGGTTCTACCGGTGAATATTATGTAGCCGGTAAAGGCGTTCATCCCATAGCCAATGGTATGGCTACCGGTGCAGACTGGATGTCGGCCGCATCGTTTATCTCCATGGCGGGCATTATCTCGTTTGTCGGCCGTGACGGTGCTGTGTACCTGATGGGCTGGACCGGCGGTTATGTGCTGTTGGCCATGTGTCTTGCACCTTATCTGCGTAAGTTCGGGAAGTTCACAGTGCCCGACTTTGTGGGTGAACGGTATTACTCCCAGCTGGCCCGGGTTGTGGCGGTAGTCTGTGTGATCTTTATCTCATTCACCTATGTAGCAGGCCAGATGCGCGGTGTGGGCATTGTGTTCTCCCGTTATCTGGAAGTGGACATCAATGTCGGTGTCATGATCGGTATGGGGATCGTGTTCTTTTATGCGGTTCTCGGTGGCATGAAAGGCATTACCTACACCCAGGTTGCCCAGTATTGCGTGATGATCTTCGCCTTTATGGTGCCAGCTATTTTTATCAGTATGATGATTACCGGTAATCCTATTCCACAGCTGGGCTTTGGCTCTAATGTGGTGGGATCTGATATGTCGGTGCTGGAGAAACTCAATGGTCTTTCGGAAGAGCTTGGCTTTGCCCAGTACACCGATGGCAGTAAATCTACCATTGATATGTTCTTTATCACCATGGCACTGATGGTGGGCACCGCTGGTTTGCCTCACGTGATTGTGCGCTTTTTCACCACACCAACGGTGCGCGATGCGCGAAAGTCTGCCGGTTACGCACTGTTGTTTATCGCCATTCTGTATACCACTGCTCCTGCGGTTGCCAGCTTTGCCCGCATTAACCTGCTGAATACGGTGAGTGATGCCAAATATCAGGAACTGCCAGAATGGTTCTCCAACTGGGAAAACTCCGGCCTGATTGCCTGGACGGATAAGAACGCTGACGGCAAGATTCAGTACCACCCCGGCAAACCGATGGAAGGCAGCCCTCAGTTCACTGACGAGCGTGGTGTAAACGGTGAGCGACTGGTGTCTAACAACGTCACGGCCAACAATAATGAGCTGTATGTTGATCGTGACATTATGGTTCTGGCGAATCCTGAAATTGCACAGCTTCCCGGCTGGGTTATCGCACTGGTTGCGGCGGGTGGTCTGGCGGCGGCACTGTCGACCGCTGCAGGTTTGCTGCTGGTGATTTCAACCTCGATCTCCCACGATTTGCTCAAGCGTAACCTGATGCCAAACATCTCCGATAAGCAGGAACTGCTGGCAGCACGTGCTGCAGCTGCTGTGGCTGTTGTTGTCGCCGGTTTGTTTGGTATTTACCCTCCCGCCTTCGTGGCGCAGGTAGTGGCCTTTGCCTTTGGTCTGGCGGCGGCTTCGTTCTTCCCGGCCATTCTGATGGGTATCTTCTACAAACGCATGAATAAGGAAGGCGCGGTATCCGGCATGATTGTGGGGCTCGTGTTTACCTTCAGCTATATCGTGTACTTCAAGTTTATTAACCCCGGTGCAAGCCATGCTGAGAACTGGCTGTTCGGCGTATCGCCAGAAGGTATTGGTACGGTTGGTATGTTACTGAACTTTGGAGTGTCGTTAGTGGTTTGTCATCTTACCGCTGCGCCCCCTAAGGAGATTCAGGATATGGTGGAAGATATTCGTGTTCCGACAAGCGGTGGTGTGGAAAGTGCCCATGTTGATGATGCGAAAGGTCAGCCTGCCAGCGTTTCCTGATTAAAATCGTAGAGTTTAATGTGCTGTTTAAAAAGAGTCCTTCGGGGCTCTTTTTGTTTGTTGAAAAAGAGGTAGGAATTTAACAGTATTTTCAATAAAAATAATAAAAAGAAAGGAAGGCGATGAGACGCCAGAGATGGAAATGGCTGTTGCCTGTTTGGGTGAGTGCTGCTTACTGGGTATTCAGTGCCAATGCTCAGGCCGTGGAGCTTGGCTCCGGGGATGTTTACTTGCTGGAAAATTCCATAGAGGTTTTGCAGGACCCGGAAACGCAATTCACCTTTGAAGAAATACTGAATAAATCAACCGAATTTCAGCTCTCCAGGCCCTTCCCCGCATTGGGTTATACAAGGGATGTCGTGTGGTTTCGTATTCCTCTTAAACGGCCGCAAAGTATTCGATCCGACTGGATTTTAAAAATCAGCCCCAGTTATCTCGACCATGTGGACTTTTGGCTTGAGCAGGGCGGAACTGTTGTGGCTTCGGAATCCATTGGTCGGCGGGATTATAGCGAGGTTGGTTATATCTTGCCGGATGCTTTGCAGACGCACCTTGATATTCCAGAAGGCCATTCCACGCTTTATCTTCGTGTAAGAACAGGAACAACTCTGGCTATATTACCTGCTCTTATGGCACCGGATGCCTTCCTTATACAAAGTGAAAGAAACAGCTTCCGCATCGGCCTTGTGATTGGTGCAATGCTGCTGGTGTTTGTTTTTAACCTGCTGGGCTGGTGGATAACCCGCGTGGGCCTGTATGGCCTGTTTGCCGGTTATGTGGGCTTTGGAGCATTTAGCATTCTTGAAGGAGCCGGGCTGATCTCCAGCTTCTTCTGGAGCGAGTGGCAGCTCCTGACATCACGACCACTCAGTATCAGTCTTGGCTTCAGCTGGTTATTCGCTTATATGTTTTTTATGCAGCTGCTGGTGGATAAAAAGAAAGAGTGGTGGCTGTTGCCGTTATATTACCTTCTCTTTGCTTTTGCGATTGCTCAGATTTTTGCAGGTGTGATAGGCGGGAATGCTTACAGCTATGTCACCGAGGTTATGGTGCCCGTTGGTATTGTAGTAACGGGCTTAACAATGGTTTCGGCGTTGCGGTTGATTCTGAAGGGAGAGAGCGGCAGCCAGAAACTGCTGGGTGTCGCCTATCTGCCCCACGCTCTTTTGCTGATTCCCAACCAGTTATTTACAGGTGGGTGGCTATCGCCTTCGTTGTTTAGCATTTTCAGTCAGACTCAGGGAGGCATTCTTCAAATTGCCGTTCTTCAGGTTGTTTTGATGTATCGGGTGAAGGATGTTTTGCAGGAACGTAATCGTGCATTGGAAGATGCGACGCGAGTGAATGCAGAGGTGGAGCGGGAGCGAAAAATTCGGGAAGAACAGTCCCGTTTTCTGGCCATGATTACCCATGAGATTCGTACGCCACTGGCGGTTGTGGATATGTCTGTGCAATCTCTGAAGGCAATGGATCAGAACCCCGACAGTTTTCATAAAACGCGTTATAGCCGTATTCAAAGTGCTGTAAAGCGAATGGCAACCCTTCTGGAACTGGGTTTAAAGAAAGACGGGCTGAATGGGGAAATCTGGCAACCGGATGCTCAGGTTGATTTGGTGACGTTAAGTCAGAAGGTTATCAGTGAGTTTCCAGTGGATCAGCATGAACGTATTCAGTGGGATGGAACAGTGCAGGCTGCTTTTATCCTGGGAAATCAAGCTGCTTTAAAGCTGACATGTTTCAACCTGATAGAGAATGCTTTGAAATATTCCGATGACAAGGCTGTTCTGGTATCAGCTGGTGAATCCGATAACGGCTTTTACTGGCAGGTAGACGACCAGGGGCAGGGTATTCCCCAGGAGCAAAGGGGAAAAATCTTTGAGAAGTTTTTCCGGGCAGGGGAACACAGCGGCAAACCCGGTTTGGGGCTCGGCCTGTATATTGCCCAGCAGATTATTGAACGTCATAAGGGGCGAATTGCATGTTTGCCATCCCGGTTGGGGGGAGCCTGTTTTCGCTGCGAGTTTGATAAAGGGAGATAATAAAAATGGATGTTGCCATTGTTGAAGATAATCCGGATTTACGACTGGAGCTGGAGTTTCTCTTAAAGCATGCCGGTCATCATGTGTCTTCTTTTTCATGTGCGCGCCTGTTTTACGCGTTTATGGAAGGGAAACCTGCTCTTGATATTGTTGTACTGGATTTGGGGCTACCGGATGAGGATGGTTTGAGTGTGGCCCACAAACTTAAGGGGACACCAGGGCTGGGTGTTGTGATGCTTACCGCACGGGGAGGCTTGTCGGATCGCATACAGGGCTTTGAGAGCGGGGCAGATATCTATTTGACCAAGCCTGTTGATGTAGCAGAGCTGAACGCGGTTATGGAAAGCATTCACCGGCGAATACGAGTTGAGAGCCAGATAGGAGAGAATGCCCGGCTGCAAAGCTCCGGACGGAGGCTGATTCTTGGTAGTGGGGAAGTGATTGATTTAACAGCGGCAGAAGGCCTTATTATGAAGGCTCTGGCTGGGTCTGGCTTTGCAGCTGTGTCCCGAAAACGGCTCTCGGAAGCATTGGGGCAGGACTATATGAACTACGATGAACGACGCCTTGAAGCTATCGTCAGCCGCCTGCGGAAAAAACTGAAAAAAGTGTCTCCCACTACCGAATTTATTAAAGCAGCCAGAGGGCTTGGTTATCAGCTTACTGTGCAGATTGATACTGAGGTTTAGCTCATGTCAACGCCAAGGGTCAGCTTTTGTCAGCCTATGTATGCAGGAGGTCTATAGAATAAACGGGTCGTGAAGTCATTAGCTCTGTATCTGTTAAATGTGTTGCAGATCACAAAACCTTCAAATACAGTCACGATAGAAGAAGGGCTTTGTAAAGCCTGCAAAATAAGTGATAAAAAAGAATATAAAGGGTGGCTAATGTGCCTGACCATGGTGGCATACCTGCATCAAAGCTGACAACGCCTTACGCCTGGTTCTGGCGGGCAGTAACGCCCTATTGGCGGGTGTATCGCGATGTACTTTTAGCCAGCCTGCTGGTTAACCTTTTTGCTCTTGTTTCTCCTTTATTTGTCATGAATGTGTACGACAGAGTCGTACCAAATCAGGCTTATGAAACCCTGTGGATGCTGGCTGTCGGAGTGCTTTTGGCGTTTAGCCTGGAGTTTGTCATTCGTCTCCTCCGCACCCGTTATATTGATCTGGCAGGTCGTCAGATTGACTTGACCCTTTCTTCCCGTTTGATTGATCGCCTGCTTGGATCAAAGCTGGCTGCTCGCCCCGGCAGTACCGGCACACTGATGAACAGCCTTTCTGAATTCGACAGCATCCGCAGTTTCATCACCTCAACGTCTGTCATGGCGTTTATCGACCTGCCTTTTGTGGTGTTGTTTCTCGGGCTGGTTGTATGGATTGGCGGCTGGCTGGTTATGGTTCCGGTGACGTGTATTGGCCTCGCGCTACTGGTGGCATGGGCGGTGAACCGGCCTTTGCAACGGGTGATTGCTCGCCAGCAACAGTCCTCGGCTGAGAGACAAAACTATTTGATGGAGCTGCTGGTGGGGTTAGTGTCGGTAAAATCCTGCAATGTGGAACAGCAGAATGAACAGCGCTGGAGCACACTGAATAGAGAGGTGGCTGATGCCAACCTTTTAATTCGCAAGCTGCACGCTATTTCCATCCAGACCACCACCTTCTTTTTGCAGATCAATACGGTGGTATTGGTGATTTGGGGTGTGTATCTGATTAGCAGTGGCAACCTGTCCATGGGAGGCCTGATTGCCATGATGATGATTTCCGGACGCTGTGGTGCACCAGTGTCTCAGGTGATCAGCTTACTGAACCAGTATGAGAAAGCGGTACAGGCGCTGGATTATGCTGGTGGCATCATGAACCTTCCTCAGGAATATCCAGAGCAACGCCAATTCCTGGAACCTGAGATGTTTGAGGGGGGCTGGTTGGTGAACCGGGTGTCGTTTTCCTACCCAGAATGCCCGCCTTTGTTAAAAGACCTTAGCCTGACAATCCCTGCTGGACACAAATTGGCAGTGTTGGGACGTATGGGGTCAGGAAAGAGCACTTTCCTGCAACTGCTTGCGGGGCTTCAGGAGCCGACGGAAGGTCATCTCTCCCTTCAGAATATCGATATGAGACAGCTAAACCCAACCTGGTTGCGCAGGCATGTGGGTTATGTTCCTCAAAATAGTGAGATGTTTAATACATCCTTGCGTAACAACATCACGATGGGGCGTTCAGGTATCAGCGACAGTGACATTCTTGAAGCGCTGGATAAATCGGGCTTGGCAGGAATTGTGCAGGCTGGAAGTGCAGGGCTGGATTTTCAGGTTGGCGAAGGTGGACGGCACTTGTCTGGCGGGCAGGTTCAAGCCGTGTCTCTGGCAAGGGCACTGGTTACTCGCCCTGAAGCTCTGTTAATGGATGAGCCAACCAGCGCCATGGACAATCAGGCCGAAGCGCGCTTCCTGAAACTGCTCAGGGAGTTAGAGGGCGTAACGGTTGTTCTTGTTACTCATAAACTCAATCTTCTGGATGCTATGGATAGCATTGTCGTGTTTGACCAGGGAGAGATAAAAGCCCAGGGCGCTGCGCGGGATATGCTTGCGGGCATGTCCACTTCAGCCTCCCTGAAAAGAAAGACGACGGAGGCTGCGCTTTGACAGATGTGTGGCATCAGGCGTCCGATGAAGAGATTGCCTCTATCTCCAGAGGCAGCCGACCTCTGATATTTCTCACCTTGTTTACGATAGTGGCTTTTATTGCCTGGGCTGCCTGGTGTGAGATTGATGAGATTACCCGGGGAATGGGTAAGGTGATTCCGTCCAGTCAGGTTCAGGATGTGCAAAACCTCGAGGGCGGTATCGTCAAAGATATTCTGGTGTCGGAAGGGGAGTTGGTTGAACAGGGGCAGGTTCTGCTGGTGATGGACGATACTCGATTTGCGGCCACCCGCGAAGGGCAGTTTGCGAATCAGTTTGCTTTGCAGGCACGTCTGGGGCGCTTGAAAGCGGAAGTTGAGTCAGGTGAACCTGTTATGTCAGTGGAGCTGAAAAAGAATGCGCCTGAGCTGGCTATGCGCGAACTGGAACTCTTCACCAGTCGTAAGCAGGAACTGGCCAGCAGCGTTGGCGTATTTGTACAGCAGCTGAATCAGCAGAAGCAGCAGTTGGATGAGATTGCAGCTCAGCGAAAGCTGTTGGATCGTCGTTTGGCTTTAATGAATGAAGAACTGACCCTTTCAAAAGAGCTGGAAGCAGAGGGGGCCGTATCTCGGGTGGAACTGATAAGGCTTGAGCGGCAGGTCAGTGATACCCGCGGTGAAAAGCAAATTGCTATCGAAAACTTTGAACGTATTCAGGCCCAGCAGCAGGAAACACGGCAGCGGATTCGCGAAACCGAGCTGACTTTCAGTAATAAAGCTCGGGCGGAAATGAACGATGTTCTTGCCCAGTTGGAAGAGCTCTCTGCCAAAGACATAGCCGTTGCCGATCAGGTAGAAAGAACCCGCGTACGCGCCCCGATGAAGGGGGTTGTAAAACAGATTCTTGTGAATACTGAAGGTGGTGTGGTTCAACCCGGTATGAAAATAATGGAGTTGATACCCGTAGACGACACTCTGGAAGTGGAGGCCCGCATTCGCCCGGAAGATATTGCATTTCTTCACCCAGGGCAAAAAGCCACTGTTCGCTTTACCGCTTACGACTTCACCATTTATGGCGGTATTGATGGCGAACTCGTTCATATCAGTGCGGATACGATTATCGACGAAGAAGGCGAGAGCTTTTATCTCGCCCGTATAAAAACAAAGAACAGCTATCTGGGAGACGAAGAGCAGAGTCGCCCTATTATCGCCGGAATGGTGACAACCGTGGATATCCTCACCGGCAAGAAAACTTTACTGGATTACCTGCTGAAACCTGTACTGCGGGCTAAGCAGTTGGCGTTCTCGGAACGCTAGGCACAATAATAATTTTAAAATAAGCCAAAAATTCTAACTGGGGGGAGCCCGGAAGGTTATCGACCTGAACGGGGATAGATGATATGGAAAGCGTCGTTGATATTGCTGTAGGTAAGGTACATTTTTCTGCTGGTGAAGTGGTTGCTATAACCGCTGATGGAGATCGTCGCCCCTTGACGGTCGGAGACATAGTTCATCGTAATGAAGTGATTATGACCGGGGCCGATGGTGCTGTTCATATTAATTTGGTAGCTAATAATGTTATTGAATTGAGTGCTGGTCAGGAGATAACACTGTCTCTTAATGCGCTTGAACAAATAGCTTCTGGCTTCTCCGATAGCTTTGATATTGCCGCGATTCAAGATGCCTTAGCTAATGGCGTTGCCCCTGACTCCATACTTCCCGCTTCCGAGGCCGGTGTTGAAGAAGAGATTGCCGTAGAAGACATTGAAAACCTTCCTGCGCCTGAGGCTGGTCAGCCCGGTGAGCCACCTGAGGCTCCGGCGGGTAATAGCGGTTTTGGTGGGCAGGTTATTGCCGAGCTGAGTGGTTTGGTTGGGAGCCCTTCTGCCGGTTTTGAAACGACAGCGAATGACAATGACCAACCTGATATTGAGGATGATGTTGTTCTTCCAGCCTCAAGTAACACGCCTCAGATAAATTTCGCCCCAGACTTTATCAATGAAACCGATGGCATTGATAATGACCAGTATCGCTTTTCCGCCCTTGAGGGCATAACGGCCGGAACTGTTGTTGGCACTGTCTCCAGTGCTGATATCAATGGTGATCTGGTGACATACCGCATCACTCAGGGGAACGACAGTGGTTTGTTTGTTCTTGACCCTGATACTGGTGAGATTCGTGTTACTCAGGATATTGATGATGGGGAGCTGGGTGACTATAGCCTCATTGTTGAGGCGAATGATGGTGAGGGTGGCACCGATCAGGCGACAGTGAACGTC
>NZ_SMME01000214.1 GCF_009711465.1 Parendozoicomonas verongulae
AGTTGAAACGGATGCCACAACATGGATTAGAAACTCATCTAACATTTACCGCATTTCCAGTAACGGTGAAGCTCCTGATATTTTATGCACTCCTCCTTCTTCACCTCTGGAGACTCTATTCCCAGAGTTGTCGGGCCTGGAGCAGGATGACGCTCTACATTCAGGGTTATCGAATTTGTTGCAGGATGATGTATTTCAGAGTGGTCTTTGCGCTAATACAGAGAAATATACATTCGATACAGGTGGCTCTCTTAATGAAGTGAGCCAGGGTCAGTCTGACAGCGATCAGCGGCCCATGAATATCTCCGGGATGCACACGCTAAAAGTCCACGCAGGGGAAAGGCCCTATGTCTGTGATCAGGACGGATGC